>JAIOTR010000229.1 GCA_021106665.1 Bacteroidales bacterium | reverse complement strand
GTTTTATAATCAGATAAATTTAATATCTTGGATAACCTCCTTGTTTACAGCTTTATTTAAAGATTTAATTAGTTTGGTGCGGGCAAATGACAATTCATTTTTTAAGGCCGGTGAATCAAGCTTAATGTAAAGGGTCTTTCTTTTAATAAATAATTTTTCCGTGTGTTTTGTAATTAGTTTGCCTGCAACACCCTCCCACGAATTAATGAGTTTTGTTTCATACAATCCATCTTGCAGTTTATATGATACGAGCAATTCCTCAATTGCTTCCTTTAACTTTTGTTCGTTGGAATTTTTCAAAAATTGTTAAATTTTGCAACTACTAAATTAAAAAGAATTTTCCAATTCAGATGTTTGTCCTTCTTTTATTAAAAATATTTTATGATCAATTTTCACCTGTTTGAAAATATTTTCAATTCTATCTTTTTGTGTATCAGAAATAAATGCCTGTCCAAAGCTGTTATCACTCACAAGTTGAATAATTTGCTTTACTCTTGTTTCGTCCAGTTTGTCAAAAATATCATCGAGCAACAATACGGGCTTAAAGCCTTTAATATTCCTGGTATAATCAAATTGTGCAAGTTTTATGGCAATGACATAGGATTTTTGCTGGCCCTGAGAACCAAATTTCTTTACAGGATAATTTTCAATGTTCATTTCCAGGTCATCCTTGTGAATACCGGTATTGGTGTATCTGGTAATCCGATCCTTTTTAATTGAGGATAAAAGTAGATTGGAAAATGATTGTTCATTCAACTGCGAGTCATATCGAATCCGGACTTTTTCTTTTCCTTTGGTAATAAACTCAAAATAATGCTGAAACAACGGTGTAAATTCAATCAGAAAATCTTTCCTTCTGGCATGGATCTTTTCTCCCAGTTTTATCAATTGATTATCCCAAATTTCAAGCGAATTGTTGTCAAAGTAGTTTTGTTCAGCAAATTTTTTCAGAAGAATATTTCTTTGCAGTAGCGCCTTATTATAATTGATCAGGTCATTAAGATAGATCTTGTCGAATTGTGAAATGACACTGTCAATGTATTTTCTCCTCACATCACTTCCTTCGTTAATTAAATCCCGGTCATATGGCGAGATCATTACAAGTGGATATAATCCTATGTGATCCGAAAACCTGTCATATTCTTTATCGTTTAGTTTAAAAAGTTTTCTGTGATTTCGCTTTTGTATACAGGAAATCAAGTCTCCTCCATTATTATTTTTCTGATAGGTTCCATGAATAGCAAAAAATGGAGCTTCATGAAGAATGTTTTGAGAATCAATGGAATTAAAATAACTTTTGCAAAAGGAGAGATAGTAAATGGCATCCAGAATATTAGTTTTTCCTGCTCCATTGTTGCCTATAAAACAATTGATCTTGCTTGAAAAACTGAATTCAGCTTCCTCATAGTTTTTAAAATTGACCAATTTTAAATTTTGTAGAAACATAATCTAATATCTGCTGATTTTTTTGGCCACTTGTTCCATTAACCATTGAGGCGTTGATGTTGCTCCGCTAATTCCAACAGTCTTTACATTTTCAAACCAGGTTTCGTCCAGATCACTATCTGATGAAATAAAATAACTATTCAAATTCATTTCTTTACATATACTATATAAATATTTGCCATTTGAGCTGTTTTTACCGCTTACAAAAATAATGACTTCATTACTTTGACAAAAGTTTTTCAATTTTAGTACCCTGTTTGAAACCTGGCCACAAATCGAATTATAATGTTCAAAATCTTTCTTGTCAGAATTTAGAAATTTTACTTTTTCATAGATTTCTTCTATTATTTCATGGTAATCTGTTTTACTTTTGGTCGTCTGGGCAAACAGCCTGATTGGTTTTTGAAAATCAATTATATTCAGATCACCAATACCATTGATAATAATCGCATTGTTTTCAGTTTGACCTAAAAGCCCAATTACTTCGGGATGGCCACTCTTTCCGAAAATAACCACTTGACCACCTGTTTCTCTCATTTCCTCGTAAGCTTTCCCTATCTTATCCTGAAGCTTCAATACAATAGGGCAGGTTCCTTCTATTATTTTTAAATTGTTTCTTTCTGCTGTTTCGTAAGTTGAAGGTGGCTCACCGTGTGCCCTGATCAGGATATCCACCTTATTTAAATTTTCCAAATCATTTGGACTAACTGTCTTTAAGCCGTTTTTTTCAAGTCTTTTTATTTCCTCCTGGTTATGAACTATTTCACCTACGCAAATTAACTTACTATTTTGCTTTAGTTCATTTTCAGCAATTTCTATGGTTTTTTTAACACCAAAACAAAAGCCCGAATCAGGGTCAATAGTGACTTTCATCAATACAAAGAAAATTTAAATTAGAATGAAGCAAAGATAGGTTTAATTCTGCTTTCTATAGAAATCGTTCAGGTTTGTGGTAAGTGTAATATAGTTTGGAGAACCATGTAAATGATAGGTTGACCGGGCATATCCGATGTGAAATTTGTAGACTTTAATACCGAAACCCCAGGAAAATCCCACAAGGGCAGCTTTGTTAGTAACCTTTAGTTCTTGTCTGCGGCCATAATTATAACCTGCCCTTAAACTCAAAACTTTTGCAATAACCAGTTCACCTCCAAAAACGATATGTCTCATGAAATTATCAGCTATCTCAGAAATTTTACTTTCTGTCTCAACTTCACCGGTAATAGGATCAGTTTGAACATCCTGGGGATCTTCATAACGAAGATTCCATTTTTCAATATTGTTATACAAAACAGAAAATCTAAAAGGTAAATGTTTAAACCTTTTTGATAAACCCATTTGAAGTTCAAATGGTATTGGTTCAATATTTCCTCCCTGGTAAGCTTTGAGTTGTCTTCCAATATTTTTTCCAATCAGCGATACAGTGAAGGTCCTGTCGCGGCTATTGTAACTCCCTGCAACATCAACAGCCATACCAAAGGAATTATAACTTTCGAGCGAAGAATAAATAAATTTCAGATTGGCGCCAATTGAAAACAGTGAATCAAGCTGCCTACCCCAGCCAATATTTAAAGCTGTTTCACCTGCGTAAAATTGACCGGAACGTTCACCTGTAACGTCTGCATAATCAAATTTTCCGTAGCTCAAATATTGCATTGATGCTGCAAAACTTCCGATTTTGTTAAAAGTCCTTGAATAAGTTGCTAATCCATGATTAATATCAGCATAATAATCAGCATAAGCTACTCCAAGCATGTTATGCATTTCAGGATTAATAATTGATGGGTTTGTGGAAGCCAGAGTAATATCATTATCATTAATGGTTAAAAAGTCACCACCCATCGCAGCAATCCTTGCTGAACTTGTAAAGTTCAGGAATTCGTAAGTATGGTTGCCTCCAATCTGGCCAAATAAACTTGAACTAAAAACGAATATTAACAGGGAGGATAAAAATAAAATACCAACAGACTTTCTTTTCACAAATTGCAGATTAGTCAAAAAATTATTTTGCATCAGAAATAAACAACGGAAATTTAAGTCAAATATTTTTCAATGATAAAAGTAAAAAAAAATCCGCCAGAGGCGGACTTTTTTATTTTACTGCATCCACAATTGCTTTAAAAGCATCGGGATTGTTCATCGCAAGATCAGCGAGCGCCTTGCGGCTTAAGTCAATATTCTTTGCGTGCAGTTTGCCCATAAATTCTGAATATGACATTCCATATTCGCGGACTCCTGCATTGATCCTCTGAATCCAAAGACTTCTGAAGTTTCTCTTTTTAGTTCGTCTGTCGCGGTATGCATACACCTGGCCTTTTTCGTATGCATTTTTGGCCACCGTCCAAACATTTTTACGCCTTCCGAATTGTCCTTTTACTTGTTTAAGAATCTTCTTTCTTTTTGTTCTTGCTGCTACTGCATTCTTAGTACGTGGCATAACTTTTTAATTTTTTGCTTTAGCGCTCTGCCTTCCAGCAGAAACTTATCGGGCTAAAGACAAGTTAAACATTTAATTAATTACTTAGCAAGCAATTGTCTTACATTACTTTCATCTGCTTTGTCAACAATAGCAAAGTAACCAAGGTTACGTTTACGCTTTTTCGACTTTTTAGTCAAGATGTGGCTCTTGTAAGCATGCTTTCTTTTTAATTTCCCTGTTCCAGTGAATGAAAATCTTTTCTTAGCACTGGACTTCGTCTTCATTTTTGGCATTACTTATAGTATTTATATAGAATTAAAAATTATTTTTTTGGTGAAAGGATCATGATCATCCTTTTGCCTTCCAGTTTGGGTAACTGCTCTACCTTACCATATTCTTCCAATTCCTGAGCAAACCGCAATAATATTATTTCTCCTTTATCTTTATATATGATTGACCGTCCCTTGAAAAAAACATCTACCTTCACTTTGGCTCCTTCCTGGAGAAACTTCAGTGCATGCTTCATCTTAAAGTTAAAGTCATGGTCATCGGTATGCGGCCCCAGCCTGATCTCTTTTACAACGACTTTTACTGTTTTAGCCTTAATCTCTTTTTGTTTCTTTTTTCTGTCGAAAAGAAACTTTTTATAATCGATGATCTTACAAACCGGGGGATTTGCAGTTGGGCTGATCTCAACAAGATCCAACTCCTGCTGTTCAGCCATATTAAGCGCTTCTCTTACAGGGTAAATACCGTCTTCCACATTTTCACCTACAAGCCTAACCATTGGAACAGTTATTCTCTGATTGACTTTAAACGGCTCTTCTCTTCTTCTTATAAAGCCCCGTCGATTACGATTTCTATAAAATTGTTTAGCTATTTTATTTCCTCCTTTAAAATTTTATTAATTAATGGATAATTCCTTTTCTATTTCCTGATTAATAAGATTAACGAAATCCTGCATGGTTTTAGTTCCCAAGTTTCCTTCTCCCTGTCTTCTGACTGAAACTGAATTATCATTTTCTTCCTTTTCACCCACGATCAACATATAAGGGATTCGTTTCAATTCTGCATCCCGAATTTTCCTTCCAGTCTTCTCGCTTCTGTCATCAATTTGGGCGCGAATTTCGGAATTTTTCAGGAATTTTAAAACTTTTTCTGCATATTTTTGATATTTTTCACTGATTGGTAGTATGATAACCTGATCCGGAGTTAACCATAAAGGGAACTTTCCTGAGGTGTGTTCAATAAGAACTGCAACAAATCTTTCCATTGATCCGAAAGGCGCCCTGTGAATCATAACAGGTCTGTGTTTTTCATTATCACTACCGGTATACTCCAGTTCAAACCTTTCCGGTAGATTATAATCAACCTGTATGGTGCCCAACTGCCATTTCCTTTGCAGCGCATCTTTTACCATAAAATCCATCTTTGGACCGTAGAAAGCAGCTTCACCATATTCAATCACAGTATTCATTCCACTATCTTCTACAACTTCAAGAATGGCCTTTTCCGATTTCTCCCAGTTCTCATCCGATCCAATATATTTTTCTTTGTCGTCAGGGTCGCGAAGTGAAATTTGAACAGTATAGTCTTTAAAATCAAGGGCTTTAAAGATGGTATCCACAATTTTCATAACCCCTTTAAACTCATCCTTTACCTGCTCCGGGGTGCAAAAAATATGCGCATCATCCTGTGTAAATCCCCGTACCCTTGTTAAACCATGCAGTTCGCCACTTTGCTCATACCGATATACGGTTCCGAACTCTGCATAGCGGATTGGTAATTCTTTATATGAATGAGGTTTGCTTTTATAAATCTCGCAATGATGAGGACAGTTCATCGGTTTAAGGAAAAATTCCTCACCTTCAATTGGAGTTTTGATTGGTTGAAAGGAATCCTCACCATATTTATCATAATGCCCCGAAGTCTTATATAGATTTACGTTGCCAATATGAGGAGAAATTACAGGTTCATAACCTGCTTCTGCCTGAACTTTCTTCAGGAAATTTTCAAGCCGTTCTCTGAGTTGGGCTCCCTTTGGTAACCACAATGGTAAACCTAAGCCAACCTTTTGCGAAAAAGTAAACAGTTCGAGTTCCTTTCCAATCCTGCGATGATCACGTTTTTTCGCTTCTTCTAATCTTACAAGGAATTCATCTAATTCTTTCTTTTTCGGGAAAGTAATACCATAGAGCCTGGTAAGTTGTTTTCGGTTTTCATCACCTCGCCAATAGGCTCCAGCAACACTTAAGATTTTTACTGCCTTAATAGTACCTGTATTTGGCAAATGTGGTCCG
>JAIOTR010000374.1 GCA_021106665.1 Bacteroidales bacterium | reverse complement strand
AACCAAAAAAACCTATTCACATTTTGGCATATTTGTTTTATGCTAACATAGCCATAAAATTCTATAAACCCAAAATCGAATAAATCTTTTCCAACACACAAAAGAATATGACTAATTTTATAGGCTTAAAAGGAAATAATAAATTGGATGAATAACCTAAATAAAAATTAATGAAAAATCTTGAAGCCGCAATTTGCGACCTCAAAATTAAGACAGAATAAAATAGCCGTAAGGGTGATCAGTCAGTTTGGGGAGGAGAGTACAAAGGTGTTGGAAGTTTAATTTTCACAGGTACAATGCAATTAACAAAGGAACAAAAAGCCATAATCAATTCAACCGGCAACATCAAAATCAATGCGGTTGCAGGTTCTGGAAAAACATCAACGATAATTGAGTATGCTAAATCCAGACCTTCGAATAAAAAAATTCTATACCTCGCATTTAACAAATCGGTAAAAAACGAAGCGATCAGGAAATTTTCAGATATTGGACTGAAAAATGTAAAAGTAGAAACAGCTCATTCACTTGCTTTTAAAAACGTAGTTTATCAACATGATTATAAGGTGAGGCATTCCGGTTATAAAAACTTTGAGATAGTTGAGATATTAGGAATAAATGGCACCGGTGAAAAGCTGACCGAGTTTATTGTGGCGAATCATATCAGCAAGTTCATTTCATACTTTTGCAACAGTAATAAGAAAAAAGTAAGCGACCTTAACTATCTTGAGGTAATAGCTGATCAAAAAGCAAAAACATTTGTCAAGAACTATTATAAACATATTGAAAAGTATGTGAGGTTATTCCTGTCCAAAATGGATAAAGGAGAGACCGAGGTAACCCATGATTTTTATTTAAAGAAATTTCAACTTTCAAATCCAAAGCTACCTTATGAATACATTTTATTTGATGAAGGACAGGATGCTTCACCTGCCATGCTGGATGTTTTTTTAAAACAAAAAGCCACCAAAGTAATTGTTGGCGATGTCCATCAACAAATATATGCATGGCGTTATGCCATCAATTCACTTGAAAAAGTAGATTTTAAAGATTTCTATTTAACTACAAGTTTTAGGTTTAGCCAGGATATTGGCAACCTGGCAAATCAGATCCTGGAAAGAAAAAAGCACTTAAATAATCACGAAGACGTTAAAATTTCCGGTAAAGGAACTTGCAAATCTTATAAAACAAAAGCAGTACTTGCACGTACCAATCTTGGATTATTAATGAAAGCCATTGAATATGTAACGGAAAAGAAGAAAATTAAGCGTATCTATTTTGAAGGGAATATAAGTTCCTATACCTATGCCGATGACGGGGCATCCTTATACGATGTTCTAAACCTTTACAATGGGAAACACAGGTACATCAAAGATAAATTAATTCGTTCTATGCAAAATATGGACGACTTAAAGGAATACATCGAAAAAACAGAAGATGTCCAGCTTGCCATGATGGTTGAAATAGTTAATGAATATGGAAATGACATTCCGGACATCATTAAAAAGATCAAGGCAAAGCATATTGAAAATGATCAAAAAGAAAATGCCCAAATGATTTTTTCTACGGTTCACCGGAGCAAGGGAATGGAATATGAAGCAATTCAGCTGGTGAATGACTTTATGACGGAAGAAAAACTTAAAAAGCAGTGTAACGGGGAAAGAAATAATGACTTATTAAAAACCAAACTCAATGAGGAAGTAAATCTTTTATACGTTGCTGTTACCAGAACCAAAAACAGTATCCATATTCCCCGGCCTCAAATGCCTGAAGGATTTTTAAAATCATCTCATATTCATATTATGAACGTTGAAGAAGTGGATAGTCCCAGGCAGGTGGTGATTAGTTCTGAAAATAATCTATCAAAAAATAGTTATAAATCCCATTCATTTGCAGAAGTGCGAAAAAAACACAATCATGCCTATTTGCCATGGTCTGAAGAACTGGACGATGAATTAACTATTATGTTTTGTGAAGGCATACATGTTAAAGATCTGGCAAAACATTTTGGACGAACCCGGGGCGCTATTAGATCAAGAATTAAAAAATTAGAACTTGAAGAGAAATATTCATATTGAAGCTGATCATTTGATTACTAAAATCATTACATATAGACAAATTGAAAAAGACTTTTAATCACGATTCGAACCAACATTTGAAATACATGATAAACATACTAACTATCATCGGTGCTCGTCCCCAAATAATTAAAGCAGCAGCTTTGAACCGAGCCATTAGAAATCATTTTTCGGATAAGATAACTGAAACTATAGTTCATACAGGGCAGCATTACGACCAAAATATGTCAAAGGTATTTTTTGATGAGATGGAAATACCGAATCCTGATTTCAACCTGAATGTGGGTTCTGACAGCCATGCCAAACAAACTGCTGTAATGATCGAAAGACTTGAGGAAATTCTAATTGAAAAGAAACCTGATTATGTGATATTGTATGGAGATACAAATTCAACACTGGCCGGATCGGTGGCGGCTTCTAAATTAAATATTCCTATCGCCCATATTGAGGCAGGTCTGCGTTCATTTAATAAATCCATGCCCGAAGAAATTAACCGGATTGTATGCGATCATACTTCCACTTTATTATTTACACCTACTCAAGCAGGATTACAAAACTTAATGAATGAAGGATTTAATATCTACCCAAAACCACCTTATACAGCAGACAATCCGGGAGTTTTTCATTGTGGTGATATCATGTATGATAATAGCATTTATTTTGCAAAAATAGCCGAAGAAAGATCAAATATTCTTGAAGAAAACAATTT
>JAIOTR010000381.1 GCA_021106665.1 Bacteroidales bacterium | reverse complement strand
GGATAACCTGGAGGTCAACATCAAACAGCAGGGTATTATGCTGGATGAGATCAGGCAGGAGCCTGTGCCTGAGACTGGCCGATGGGCCATAGTTGCCGGCGCCGACCGGGAAAAGGAAGCCGCCATGTACGAACTTAACAGGTTAAAAGAGATGGGATATGAAAGGGTACAACTCTGGAAAAAGGAAGACTGGTATCGTACACTTATTCCATTCCGAAGCAGATCGACAGCAGAACAGGAATTACCAAAACTGAAACGACAATTCAGGAATAGCGCTTATATTGCCAACCTGGATGAATGGTGCCCAAATCCAAGAGAGATAGAGGAAGGAGTTGTTTTCGAGTGTTCAGGAAGGTGATCAATGCTGGTTGCGAGTTAAGAATGATTAAATCAGCATTTGCCATAGGCCTGCCCTAATACGTTCAGGCGGGCATCGCTATGCGATAAGTTTCTACTTTTAACTTTTAACTATTAACTTTTTCCCTTCCCAACCCACCATAGCATCAAGCCGGAAATCAACAATGGTAATGAATATATCAAGGCGGGCACAATATCATGAACCCCACCATGATAAAACATATTTAGTCCCAACAGTACACCTGAAAAAGTCAAAACCATCCCACCATCTTTGGGTTTAAAAAAACTAAAGAAATATCCGAAAGCTGCAAATGCCATCAATAAAAGCATAGCCTTTAGCCGGCCATCTTCAATATTCCAGATATCCGGTATCCCTTCTGCAAAAATGAACATTCCGAAAAATAGTAGTGCCAGGCCTCCAATGATTAGGGCAATTACTTTGATAATTTGTCTTTTCTTCATAATCATTTATAATTGTCATTCCGAAACGAAGTGAGGAATCTCATGGCTACAAGACACTGCAATCTGCTACCGGCAGTGATTATTCGTTGAGGGATTCCTCACTCCAGATCTTTAGCCTACGCTTTGGTTCGGAATGACAGGGTGGTCTATTTCAACCATTTATCAAGCCATGCAAAAAACGTCCGTTGCCAGAGAATTCCATTTTGTGGCCTTAGAACCCAATGGTTCTCATCAGGAAAGTGGAGATATTGAGCAGGTACATCATTTAATATGGCTCCATTGAATGCAGTCATACCCTGAGTAAACACTACGCGGTAATCCAACTCACCGTGAATGATCAATATTGGCGTATCCCAATTTTGAACATACTTATGCGGTGAATGCTTATAAGCTTCCTGGGCAACAGCATTATTCTCATCCCAAAACGGGCCACCTTTATCCCAGTTCTCAAACCATATCTCTTCGGTTTCAAGGTATTGCGCTTCCTCGTTAAAAATTCCGTCATGCGCTATAAAGGCTTTAAACCTGCCATCGTGGTTTCCGGCCAAATAGAAAACAGCATAACCTCCTGCACTGGCACCAACTGCTCCCAATCTGTTTTCATCTATATAAGGTTCTTTTGCCATTTCATCAATGGCGGTCAGGTAATCCTGCATACTTTTGCCATGATAATCACCACTGATCTGCTCCTGCCATGCCTGGCCAAATCCAGAAACGCCCCTTCTGTTGGGAGCAACAATAATATAGTCGTTGGCCGCCATGATCTGGTAGTTCCAGCGATAATGGAAATTCTGACTGAGTGGTCCCTGGGGGCCTCCTTTACAATATAATATTGCCGGATACTTCTTAGCGGGATCAAAATGCGGAGGGTAAATGATCATTGTCAGCATATCCTCACCATCATGAGTTTTCATCCATCTTTCTTCTACATTACCCATGGTAATTTGATCGAGTAAATCTTTATTGGTGAAAGTCAATTGCTGTGCTTCACTATCTGCCATATTCACAGCAAATAATTCTGTTGGCATTGACATGGATTTCCTTGAAGCGACCAACATATCTCCAGCCGGTGTTGCGCTCCTGTAGTCATGCATACCTTCAGTTAATTTATCAATGGTATTACCTTCTACATAATATTTATAAATCTGGAAAGTTCCATGCCAGTCGCTGGTAAAAAAGATTGATTTACTATCAGCCGACCAGGCCAAACTTCCAACGTTCTGGTCAAATCCTTCTGAACCGTAAACTTTCTCTCCTGTTTCAAGATTTAAAAGAAACAACCTGTTCTGGTCCGATTCATAGCCTTCACGTTCCATGCTCTCCCATGCCATATATTTCCCATCAGGTGAAAATAAAGGAGCTATATCGAATCCCATCATTCCTTCTGTTAAATTTTGGGTCGCACCTGTTTCAAGTGAATACAAATAAATGTCTGAATTGGTAGAAAGGGTCGCTGCTTTACCGGTTAACTTCTTACAGGTATAAGCAATGAACTTATTATCGGCACTCCAATCGACCTGTTCTATTCCACCCCATGGTGTCATGGGGGCCTGGTAAGGTTCACCTTCATTAATGTCTTTATCATTGCTAATACCAGAACCGTCATAATCAGCATAAAATACATGGCTATAACTTTCTACCCAATGATCCCAATGACGATACATGAGGTCGTCCATCAATTTACCGGTGGCATCGGGGAGACCTTTATACAAATCTTCAAACTTATTTTCAATGGGAACTTCTTTGGTATACAATATCTTCGATTGATCCGAAGCATACTTAAACCCAGTGACCCCTCCCTCGATATCTGAAACCTGTGTCCTGCCCGATCCATCAGGATTCATTTCCCAGAGTTGCACAGAACCGCTTTCGGAACAAAGGAATCCGATCTTTTCCCCATCAGGACGCCATACTTCATTAAATTCACTTTTAACCGAGTGAGTCAATTGTTTATAATTATCACCGTTCACATCAACAGAATACAGTTCACGATTTCCTTTGTTTTGCTCAACTGAATAATAGGACACACCGTACAAAACAGTATTTCCATCAGGCGATACTTCATGGCCGCCTACGCGTCCAAAAGCCCAAAGAGCTTCAGGGGTCATCCTGTCGGCTTCAAGTGTGATTTGAGGTTTACCGATAATATTTTCATCTTGCGATGATTCATGCTGATCAACATTAGTTGTGCAAGAAAAAATAAAAAATCCTAAACAAATTACTGTAAAAATTAATAACGCTTTTTTCATTGGAAGGAATTTAAAATTAAACAATGATCTTATTTTTCAGCTAAGGTATAAAAATTCGGAATATACAACACTATCAACATACATGACATCTTCAAATTCTAACATCCTGATTACCCAAATAACAATCGAAATTTTAATGATAATATATAAACTCACTTCATATATGTTGAATTTAAAGGCCAAATATGAAACCATATCCACAGCATTTAGTATAAATTAAAAGTTTTGAAAAACATTTAGTAAAGAGAAATTAAAATTTGATAGGAATATGAAAAAGAATTATCTCTCGCTTGAATCCATGCTGATTCTCCTGTTAAATGCTTTGTTCATCCTTGTATTTAGTCACTTTTTGAGAGCAGCTACTTCTGAAAATCCTGGCAGTGATGATGATGACAAATACAATAAAGGTGTAACAGTGTCACCATCACACCTAAACTTTAATGTAGACGTTGGAGAAATTAAAACGAAAACCATTAAGGTGACAAATTACACAGGATCAATCCAAAAATTCAGGATTAAATACAATGATTTTGATATTAGTAAATATGGAAAAAGTTCATTCCTTGAACCAGGAACCAGTGAATTCAGCATGTCAAAAATGATCAACCTCTCCCCTACTTTCATAGAACTCCCACCCGGAACAGCTGAAGTGGTTTCAGTAACTGTAAAGGTATCTGCCGGCCCGAATGCCAGGAAAGCAGCCTGGGGAGTTGTGTTGATAGAGCAAGTTGAAGAAAAAAAGGTACTTGATCCGGGTAATGCAACCGGCGAAACCATTGCATTCGGTATTACTCCAACTTTTGCATTTGGAATATGGGTATACCAAAACCCACCCAATGTAGATAGTATGAGTGTGGATATCAAGTCTTTCTCATATGAAATAAAAGATGACGGTAAAAGAATCTTAATGCTAAGTGTCGAAAATGAAGGCGATGGTATTTCTTTCGCCAAAGCTTATGTAGAAATGACAAATTTAAATACCGGTGAGCAAGTGTCATTAGGAGGTAAAAGCTATACCATTTTACCAGGATATAAACGGGTTTTTATGTTTGACCTACCCGATGATCTGCCAAAAGGCAACTATTCAGCAGTAGGTGTAATGGATTACAACAGTGAAGATGAAATAGTAGCTGCTGAATTGGAATTAACAATTGAATAAACCAAACCTTACATACCAAATTTTCTAAAAATATTAATGATGAAACTTAAAATGGCAATTATTGCAAAAGGAAAATAAATTAAAATTTTAACAAAATCAATTAAGTATTAACACTAAAAATCATTTAAGAAAGGAGGTATTAATGGCATCTATAGCCTTAAAAAAAATTTATCTGAAAATATATAGACCAACCAAAGTGTTCTATTCAATCTTTATTTATTAACTAAATTAAATTAAGCTTATGAAAAGCAGATTATTAATTTTTGCTGTAATCGCATTGGTAATGGGGTTACAGAACGGACTTTTCGCCCAGTTACAGGATGAGAAGTCGGTAACGATCACAATGGATTTGCAACCTATCCTTCAACTGGATATGGAAACTGCAGATCAAATTGAATTCGTATTTGACGATATCAAAGATTATTATGCTGGTATCACAAAATACGGAGCAACTATTTTAAAGGTGAGTTCAACTGTAAGTTGGGACTTGTATGCTGTTGGCCGTTCAAACGGTACAATAGGACCCGAATTCTGGGATCAAGTAATTGATTACGGATCAGGTTCTGGTACCAATGCCATCAATCAACTCCCATTGAGCTGTGTTGAATTACACCAGTCGCAACCTAACAGTGGTGCAGGTGGTGCTGGAATTACCGCTACTTATATCGATTATTCCACTCCGTATCCTGCTTCACATGTTCACAACGGGGCTAACAGCCTTTACGTAAACAATGGTACTTTAACACCACCAACTGTAGCTGATAAGTATATTGCCGGCCATTCCGGTACTTCAGCTCTTGGTGATGATGCTATGCCAGGTGGTTCATACCTGACTGCCGGTGGATATACCAGTGATTTCTACTATGTAGTTGATTACAGGTTATTACCCGGATTACCAGCTATTTTCCCGAATGCTTTTGATGCTGATGCAACAACTGCTGAGGACCTGGTAACAGTAAACGGACCTAACAGCTATGCTGAACCTGGAGTATATACTATGTATGTACAGTATGTGTTGGTCGAGGACCAATAAAATTATAAACGGGGACGGTGTTTCTTCATCGTCCCTGTTTTTACAAAATTTAATACGCTAGTGAATTATAATAATATAAAAATAGGTAAAGGACTTCTAATAATTATCTGCCTGATCTGGATACTTGGTGCAAAGGCGCAAATTGTTTGTGCTGATGTTGAGATCGTTCCAAATACCAGCGAACATGTTGATTATGTATTTGATTCATTTAGTAAATACATCGCCGGTATTACCTA
The DNA here is from genome assembly GCA_021106665.1 of Bacteroidales bacterium. Classification (GTDB taxonomy): domain Bacteria; phylum Bacteroidota; class Bacteroidia; order Bacteroidales; family JAADJA01; genus JAADJA01. The sequence goes on along the minus strand of JAIOTR010000381.1, from coordinate 7,794 downwards.
TCACGGATCGGCTAAAGTGAATGTAAAAGTTGATGACCAGGCACCGCCAAATCCTGATTGCAAATGGATGCTCACCATGTCGGTTGAAAATAATCCTTCATCAGGAACGGGCGCAAATCAGTGGGAAACATTGTCAACTTACGGAGCGGGCAGTTCCAGTCCGGCAAAAATTGATATCCTGAAAGTGAGGGTAACCAATATTTGTAATACATCACCTATTGATGGAATATACCAGAATTTTATACAAACTGGTGATTTTATTGAAATTATTGAAAATACTGGAATTCGCGTTAATGCCGGATCATGCCAAAAAAATGTGAATGGTCCTGGTAATTACTTAATAAACTATGATGAATTCCATTTTCAGATAGATTTTAGAATAGTTCCAAATTTTGGTTTTGATCCTGGAGTCTATCAGTTACAGGTAAAATTTGCATTGGTTGAGGTTCCATAAAATTTTGAATGAATAAAAGCAAATTACATATTAGTAAGATATTTCCGGCCTTAGCATGCCTCATATTACTGTTATCATTCAGCTTATCTTCCCATGCACAAGTAAACACATTCTTTATTAAAGGAGCAACAACCCATTCCATCGAAATATCATTTGTAAACGAAGAAATTGAAATAGTTAAAGGGGAGATCATTTCAAACGTTTTAAAAATAAAAAACACAAGCAGTGATTCCCTCAAAGTATATATTAGCCTGAACCAACCCCCTTTATGGAAAACACTTTTTATTTCCAATCGAATGTATGCAATTCCTGATAATGATTCCATTTTTATTCCTGTAAGAATTATTCCAGCAGCAATGATGAAAGGAGATACCAAGTATTACATCAATGCATTTATTGAAAACGAAAACAGGGAACAAATAGCAGGTGCATACTTTTTTGCCTCAACTGAACGAATAAGTCGATGGGATATGATAGCCAACCCCGATCAAAGGATATATTTTAAAAATGACGAAAATACAGCCGGTTTCGACTTAAGCCTTATCAACACCGGAAATGAGAAGCAAGACCTGTTGATGACCATGTCCAATATCAAGAGCAGTTTAATCGTAATGGATTCAAATGACAAGCCCCAAAAAGTGAACAAATGGGATTTTTCACTGGAACCAGAAGAAGATACAACACTCTCGTACCGGGTAAAATATACTGAAGGCCAAAGAAATTTTAAAAATATAGATATTGAAAATTACAATCCTGAATCCCTCAATGAAGAAAAGCATTTCAGTTTGTTTTTTCACTCAGAGGAACCCCGAAGGATCAATCATAGTAATACAAGCCGAAATACAAAAATTGATTTTATAAAACTTCAGAGTGAAAAAAAGGTCAATCCCTTTGGAAGCGATGTTTTGCCATTATCTGCTTACTTAAGGGTAACAAACCTGTTGGATGATGTGGTATTTTCCAGTTTACATTTACGTGGCCAGAAGAGTTTTAACAATGGTGGAAATCTCTTCTACAACACCAGTATGTATTTTTCATCGCAATCAAATTTCTATGGTGAAAATTATATTAAAAACATCCCCTGGTATATAGGCTATTTTGACAATAATAAAAGCTTTCAAATTGGTAATGTAAATGGTGGCGCACTTGGTGTTCAGAGTAGTGGTAAAGGTGCAAAAGGTGAGATAAAATTCCTGCCGAACCAATGGGGAGGCGGTTATTATGTAAGGTCACCTTATATTTTTGAAAAACCAAGACTCGAATCATGGGGACTTCATCACAGGTTAGAATTGGACAATTTCACCAACCTGACCCAATACTCGCATAGCCATCACTATTCCGCAGATATCATTACGGATGTAATTTCTGTAGCACCCAAACTCAGGCTCAAACAAAAGCATACCATTACCTTTACTGGAGCATTAAGTAACCGGCAGCACTATGCTGATCCAAATAATAGGTTCAATAAGCAAGGTTATCTTGTTGGAGCCGGTTATACCAGCAACTTTTTTGAAAGAAGATGGAAGTTAAACTTAAGAGGTTCATACACATCTAAAGGTTTTGGTTCTTATGGATTTGAAAGATGGTTTGCCAATCACCGGTCGCGTGTGAGTATAACTAAAGATTTTGAACTTTCAATGATCAATAATTATAATCACTATCGATATGATAAAGATCACTATAATTATATCGCAGGATATAATAAAAATTACTATTTCTTCAATTCATTAAATCTTCATTCGGCCAGGTATTTTCCAAATCTGAAGCCTGGTATTTTTTATGATATTAAATACGGATATGGTTATAATTTCCATGTAACGGGGCTCAATTTGGCTTACAGTAAATACGATATTACCCGGAACCTGCAAATGTCTTTCAATTCAATGTTGGGGATGAGTAGAATTGTAAACGAACCTGACAGTAAAAGTCAATTCGTTTGTAAGTTGAATACCATGATCAGGTATCACAATTTCAGTTTTACAGGATTTTATAACTACGGCCCATATTCACCGGCCATGGTACACTACAAAGAGCAAAATAACATTATACCTCAAAATGTAAGGGTATCCCTCATTCATCAATACTTATTTAAAAACCGCCATTTAGTGTTACAATCAATGGTAAGTTATGGCTATGTCAATATGAATAATCATCATTCTGTAAATATCAGCCCGGAACTTTATTACTTTACAAATTCAGGTTGGAGGATCAGCATAAATCCGGCATATACATACTACTCATCAAAATTCTCGACCAATTATAATGACCTTCCATCATACGTCGGTTATGAAGATTGGGAATTTCAGCGTTACTCACATGACAATTTCCTTGTGAGCGTGGGTGTTAAAAAAGATTTTGGAATTCCAATTCCAACCACATATAATCGGTATGCAAATATGAGTTTTGTGGCATTTTATGATCTGAATGGAAATAATGTCCAGGATGAGGATGAACCGGGATTAGGAAATATTGTGATACAGGTTGGCGATTGGAGTATAATAACAAAAAGTAACGGACGGGCTTCTTTAAAAAATGCCGATCCGGGAAACTTTGAATATTCTGTTCTCTCGCTTGAGAACTTAAAAGGATGGTTTCCGATGATCAATGATTCGTTAAAAATATTTAAGGACGAACTAATTAATATTCCATTTGTAAAAGGTGTTAAGATATATGGTAGTGTATATATCGATCAGGAGGATTTAAAACCAATGGAGGATAAAAAATTAGATATTTCAGGAATAAAAATTTCGGCAACTAACGGACATACATTTAATACACTCACCGGCTCGGATGGTGGATTTGAGTTTTACATGCCCTTTGGTGAATATACCATTTCGCTGGATGAAAATATCCTGAATGGCAGGTATTATTTAGTACAAAATAATTATAAAGTAGATCTTACCGGACAGGTTGACAACCTGTTTATTACTTTCCATATACTTGAGAAGAAAAGAAAAGTTAAAATTAAACGTTTCGACGATAACGGGGAAGAAATTGATGAATAATCCCTAATTTAAAGTTCTGTCGATTTTCTTTTAAAATCAACGCTTTAGGGAATATTACTCAAATTTTCTTAGTTTTTTTTATAACATCGGATAGGGGTATTTTGTTTAATAAGTGTATTTATATCAAACACTAAAAACAATATGATCGTAAAACAACAATAAAGAAAATTAATTGGTAATAAATACACATGTTATGAAAACAAAAAATCTTTTATTCAGTCAATTAAAGCGCTACTCTCTGGTAATTCTATTGATAATAGCAATTATCCCAACGGGATGTAATAAAGATGAAGAAAGCAATGTGGAACCGGCACCGGCACCTGAACTGCCACCAACCTCCTCATTTGTAATGGACTTTTCAGATTTCCCGGATGATGATACAACCAAGCATAAAAGCGGGTATGCATACACCTACCAAAATTGGTGGTGGGCAGCAACAAATGTAGCTGTTTGGAATGCTGTACTCACAATAACTCTGGTAGTACCTGTAGCAGCATTTTATGAATCATTCAATCACCAGGGAGTTTGGGATCCGGGTCTCAACGCCTGGGTCTGGTCATATAATTTCGTTGCCGGTGGAGCAATTCACCTGGCCGAATTAAGGGGTTCGCTGGATGCAAACGGAATATATTGGGAAATGTACATTTCGAAAACAAATGTCTATAATGACTTCCTGTGGTTTTCCGGATCTTCCAATTCAACCAATACAGCGGGTGAATGGCATTTGAATGAAAATCCAAATAATCCAAATGAGTTTCTGCAAATAGAATGGAACAGGGATGTGACTACCGGAGAAGCCGATATTAAATACACCAATGTAAAACCCGGTGCCCCTGGAAATGGTGGATATATATTATATGGAGTTAATAATAGCGTCCCTTATGATACATATTACACTATTTACAACGCGAATAATAACAACCTGACCGACATAGAGTGGAACAGAACTATAAAAAACGGCAGGGTAAGTGATGAGCTTCATTTCGGCGATCCCAACTGGAGATGCTGGGATGAAAACCTGTAGGATATAATTTGTCCGTAAGAATTACACTATAAGCCAATAAAAGAAAAAGCTCTGAGTTCAAGAACCCAGAGCTTTTTTTCATGGTCGAAAGCTTGTCCAGAAAAATTAAATTTTATATCACTAATATTTAGGACTTACTGGTTATTGTATTTTGAATTTATCTCATTGACATACCAATGCATCATTGAATTTTTCGCACGGTCATTATTAAATTCCTCCAATAGTATTGGATCATTATGTAAAACCATTTTTATTAAATTTTCTGAATTCAATTCAAATACTTCACCTGTATTAATATCAAAAAAATAATCCCTGGTTTTATAACGACCTCTCATCCTTTTATAATCTTCAATGGTGAATACACAAAATTTACCAAGAGTAATAATTTCAAAATACATATGATTACTATATATGAATACTTTTTCTCCATCACAAAATCCCCATAATGGTTTATCCATTTCGACAGGTTTTCCATTTTCATCATAAATAAATGATTTTTGTTCATTCCCATACCCATATTGTTGTTCTACAGGCAACCTCATTTCAAGTTTTATAATAAAATTTGTATCAGTTGGATCATTATTTTTAAACTCTGTAAAAGAATGATAAAGACCATATTTTAATTTATCACAATTTAAAATCTCAATATTTTCCTGGCTAGTTGTTATCTGGTTTTGTCCAAAAAGTGTTAAGGAATTAATAATAATTAATCCCAATACTAAATTTTTAACTGTCATCATTTTTGAATTTTACTATAAAAGTAAATAAAATAAATCTATAGCGTTTCTAAAGCTGCAATAGATAAGGTTTGAGTTATAAAAAAAACGGTTGTTAAAAATATAAACAACCGCTTTAATAAGTTATTAGGCTATAATCCTATTTAAGATATTTTTTCCAAATAAAATAAACCAACTCTTTACCTGCTTTGGCATATGCTTCCTGAATCCTGTACCCTGTGTCAAAATCATATCCCGTTACACCCCGACCAGGAGAATTATCAATGTGTATTTTGGCTAACACGTTATCAGGATTCGCCGATTCAACAAAAATTGCTTCACCGTCAATGTATGCATTCTGTCTTGAAATATATATATTATATCCAGGTTCTGTAAAAGTTGTTTTAAATATTAAAGTGTATTGGGCATCTAAATTTTTGCCGGCCTTAATAGCTATTTTTCTTTTCTCAAATTGGTTATTCATTTCTTCTTCAAATCGTACTTCATATCTACCGCTTCTATCCGCTATCCATGCTTTTTCCCATGTATCACCCCTGCCCGGCTCATCTTCATTATACTCTTTTTTCTTTTTTGCAACATAATCAGCCTCGTCCTCAAATTTCCCAACTCCAAAATCGCTGTAATCATACTCCAAGTTAAGTTCACTTATTCCTTTCATAAAGTCACATGAGCCAGATATCAATTTGATTTTCTGTGCTGATGTCATTGCGGATAAACCGATTAACAGAAATCCGATTAAGATAAAATTTACTTTTTTCATTTTTTTTTATTTAATTAAACATTAAGGTTAACTCTAAGCTGAGGGTAAAATTAAAACAAATAAATCAACTTTTCAAATTATATTATGCTTATTCCATTAAAAATTGATCTTCCAATTGCCTGAAGGATAAAATCCCATCTTATAAGTTTTATAAATATCTCCTGTTACAACATCTATCCTGTAAAGATAAACATAGGTATAATTAGCACGATATTGAAGGTCAATCGCAAATTCGATACCGAACTTTTTTTCATTTCGCCGCATTCCAATCCTGAAACTGGCCCTGGTGTAATCATCGTACCTTTGGTTATAGGCATCATTCCAATTATAAACGACTTCATGCTGTTCCCTGGTCGCATTCTGGTCATATGGAACATAAGGCCTGCCCCCTGCCCACGTAAACCTTAAACCAAATATTAACACCCTGGTTTTTTTCTTACCAAGCGGAAGTTCATAACCTCCAACTGCATTCAAAACATAATTCCCGTTGAAAGATGTGCTTCTGTTAATACCGTCATAGCCTTTATAGTCAGATTCAAATAATGAAGTCGTAAACAAAAAAAAGTAATTTTTATGGATGAACTTTTCAAAAGTCAACTCAATGCCGTAATTGTTTCCGGTTCCCTTGTTCACTAAATTGGTTTGCCGGTCAACATAATACTCAGTTCCCTCATTCAGAATAGAATATTGTGGAATATCCTTGCTAACAGGAATATTGTAGAGATACTGGTAGTAGGCTTCCGCTTTAAATCTCAGGTATTCGGAAATCAAACAGTTGTAGCCGAGTATCAGGTGCAAACTCTTTGATAATCCCATATTCATATTATTCAATTCTCCTTCAGGATTGACTGACTGAACAAAATACATCATCCTGGGTTGCATCTGGCTATGCAGCCCGATTCCAAAATTTATGGCTTGGTTGGTATTAATATTCCATTTCAAGCCGGCCCGTGGTTCGAGTGAACTTGTTGAATTCAGGAAAAGATACTGATAATGTAATCCAAGATAAGTCTCGAATAAATTACTGAATTTGTGCTGCCACTGCGCATATCCTCTCAAGAGACTGAACATTTTCCTGGTATCGGTATCAATTCTGTAGTCGCCATGGTGAAAACTACTATCAGCATAATTTATATCATATAGATCATAAAAAACCCCAACACTCATGCTGTTTTTAATATCTATCTTTTTGCTCAACGAACTGGATATAGCATACTTGATTTCCGATGATCTTTCCCCTGCCCATAAAAAATGATTCGTATCGCTGACACTGAAAGTATCGATCCTTGTGTCGACTACAGATCCAACAATAGAAATAGATGTTTTCAACCTGGTAGTTTCATTTATAAAATAATGGTTTGATACTCCAAATGTTCCGATAGAAGAACCCGTATTTACATCTTCACCATGTGTAGGGAAAGTCCATTCGCTTTGATCAAGTTTGGAGTCCAGGATTTTAATTTTACTTATACCACCAATCCCAAATATACTAAAGCTACCCATTTTTTTTGTTGGGAAATTTACCTTAAAAGTCAGGTCCTGGTATTGGGCAGTTTCTTTAAAATTCACTCCCATTCGTTCCAGTATATCGATAAAAGAATACCTGTAGGCAGCGAGGTAAGAAGATCCCGATTTTTTCGAGATCGGCCCTTCAGTACCTACTTCCAAACCATTAAATCCCAGTTGGGCCCAATATTCCCTTTTATCGGTATTGCCATTTCGTAATTTAAGATCAAATACACCGGCCAACGCATTTCCATACTCAGCAGGAAAAGCTCCGGTAAGAAAATCAGAATTTGTCAGAAGGTTCGTAT
>JAIOTR010000273.1 GCA_021106665.1 Bacteroidales bacterium | reverse complement strand
TAACACCATCAGTGGTATTAAACAGCCATACTTCAGACCACGGTGATATATCTGCATCATGCCGCGCCCTAACCCGCCAGTAATAAACAGTATCGAATAAAAGGTTCTGCGTGGGTGTAAAGAAATATGAAGTGTCGTCCGGATAGGCATCTATTGGCACAGAGGCTTCAAAATAAACAGAGTTGAAATTATCTTCCAAACTAACTTCAACATCATAAAAAGTAATTCCTGTTATTATTGGACCACTTGGTCCACCATTTCCCGATGCCTTTACCGTTGCCAACCATACAACATTCCCGTTAGGGTCAACTCCGATAACTCCAGCCTCTTTAGGTGAAAATAGTTTAACCTCGTTAAAAACAGTAAAGTTGTACACCTCTGACCAGGCACTGGTATCACTGGTTTCATCAAATGCTTTCACTCTCCAGAAATATTCAACTCCAAAAAGAAGATCTTCAGCGTTTTTTGCAGGAGTCGTAATAGTATAAGCTCTATAAGAAGGGCTCCCTGGATCAAACTGGTCACTCGAATCTATTTCAACTATATAACTTACTTGTCCAATTCCATTAACAGCATACCAGTCAAGTTCAACATCAGGCACTTGGTCATCATCACCATTAGTAGGTTTGTCCAGAATCGGAGGTAAAATATCTGTCTGGGAAAACAAACTAATTGATACTATTGTTAAAAACGCTATAAAAAGTAAATTTTTCATCATTTTACTGTTTTTATTTATAATGAAATTTTGTTTACAACTTATTTAATAAATAATTAATTTAGAGGTTCCGGTTTCTCTTCCTGCAATAATTTGAAGCATATAAGTTCCCCTGTTTAATGAATTTATGTTCAGTTGAATATTTTGTTGTCCTTTGGATAAATTGTTTATTGATTTCGATTGAACAAGTTTTCCTCCCAAATCATAAATATGTAATAAGACCTCAGAACTATTCGGCTGATTGAATGAAACATTTATATTTTCAGATGCAGGATTGGGATAAATATTCATGTTAATATTAGTTGTAGAACCATCTTCTGCTGGTAATTCCTCAGTTCCAACAGTAAAGAATGTGCCATTTTTGAAAACACCCCTTCCATGTGTGGCTGCGTAAATATTACCATAATTTTCAATTGCATCGTATATTTCATAATATGGCTCACCGGTTGCCGGGTCATAAAAAGTAATTGTAAAGCTTGGTTTATATAATGTTTGTTGCTTTAATGCCAGAACAGGTATTTTACCCATATTTCCCGATGCATCATACCAATCTCCCGATGAAACATCATCAGACATCCAAATACCCTCTTCGGTTCCAATGATCGCAATTTCAGTTGCAGCTTGCATCTCAAGGATTGCAGAGTAAACCGGCATTTGCGGTAAATTGCCTTGTACTGATGTAAACGTAGGTGAATCGCTTAATGCATCCGTGGAATAAAACACATAATCTGTATTGCCATAATTCCCTAAAGTCACAAGAATATTATTGGCATCTTTCGGATCAACTGCTACGGAAGTTATTACTTGTGAATTATCTTCAAATATTTCTAATTCAGTGGTGGCAATTACACAACCCGAACTACTCACATCAGCAGTATTGGCATCATATGCGTAATTAATATTCGATATTCTGAAAAGTTTTCCCTGCATATTTCCAACAAACAAATAGTTACCATCTGATGAAGCTGCAATACAACTGGGATCATCAGTAAATCCATTGCTAGATTTCGCTGAAATAATATGCCATTTCGTATTTACATTAAACCTGATAGCTTCAAAAGTCATCAAGATTTCATCTTTTATGGAAAAGAACAGTTTTGCAGATATTATATCCTTGATCATTATGGAATCTCCGGCAGAAAGTGATGCAGGCAGTTCGTATGTAAAGGGGTGGTGGAAATTATTACTTCTGACCATTATACGCTCTCCTGATGAATAATCCTTGGTTGCTTTAAAATTAATGGAATCAAGGCTGAATTCATTGTTATAATTTTCCCATAAAAGCATGGGTATAAGAAAGGCTTGATATTCTGGATCATATCCCTCGAAAAAGTTAGCCGAATAATCATAACCCAGTGTTTCAGACCTCCTTATCCTCTGGTTTACATGGGATTCCAGTTGAGGTAAATCACTTCTTGAATAAAAGGAAGGCGGGTCTATCTCTTCAATTCCTGTTATTGTAATTCGTGTATTTGAAACTGCTGCATATCCTCCATCTGTCCCTTCCGGATATTTGGAATCAAGATTAGCAGGCCTCCACATATCTACACCTTTTTTCGGAGAGTTTCCTTCTCCGCTAACATATATTGTTCCATTGTCCTGAGTACCCCCAAGAAATTCATTAGGTTTGGTTGAAATATCAAGGCTATAGAATTGTGTTGCATTATAATTTTTGTTTCTGGCCTGGAATATATAAAATTGTCCGTCAAAGTAAATATAGAATAATCCACCGTCAGTGCCTGCAAATAATTCATTATTTGATCCCGGACGGAATACATAGGTATGATGGTCAACATGACAATATAAAGGATGCAATATTCCAGTAATAAGCAATGTGGCATCTCCAATTGATTTTTCTTCCCATTGGAAATATCCGGTTTCACTCACCTTTTGGCCTTCCCACATATTCACACCACCGGCTAATACTCTAAACGGATTATTGGGATAAACAGTAAGGGTATTATTATAATCACCCTGGTAATAGTAGGTTGAAACTCCGCTGCTATTTTCCCAGCTGGATCCTAAAATATTTAAATAATTTGTGCCTCCCGGAGCAATTATTCTCCAGTTATTGCCATTGTCTTCTGAGAAGTAGATATTGAATAATCTATTTTTAAAAGGTGCGTTATGTTTTGCTGACATTGCATAAACAATATTTTGGTCTGAGGGGGCAATTGCAAAAGACAATCTTCCATAATTTGCACTTGATGGAAATCCTATCCATTTGGAGTCAACCTCGTCATAATAAACGTAGTCAGTATGCCAAAATACGATCTCATTAGTTATGTTGGTTGTTTCGTATATAATTACATTCGTTTTGTTTTTAACGATAATATTTGTATTGAAATTGATATCATCCTGCCTAACATTGTCAGGATTGTCAGGATAAATAGAACGACGAACAAATTTGTTGGGATCTCCATTTTCGCTAACATATACAAAACCGTTAAAAGTAGATATGATCCAGCCATTTTCACTAATTTTTACATCATAACAATTTCCATACTCTTCAAAAGCCGTGGATATACTGGAAACGGTTTGAACATTGGTAGTGTCATCTCCGGTCATTGTAACTTCAACTTCAGATTGACCGTAAATAACCAACTCATCTTCGATTATTTCAAAACTATCACAAACAATAATTGAATCGCGTGCAATGGTTCTCGAAATAATTGTGCTGTCTATTATATATTTACAATTTGATTGCCAGTCGGATAATCCTGGCAGGCTCGCATATTGTAATCCATTATTGGTTGCAGCAAAAAGCCTGTTGTTGTTTTTATCTAAAGCCAGTTTATTTACATAAGCCCAGTCAAATTCATCACCGGTTATTTCAGGTGCTGTGCCGGGAATAAGGGAAAAGTTATCGCTTCCATCAGATTTAAATAATCCCTTACCAACGAAACCACCTTCAAAACCATAATTTTCCAAACCGGAATAATTTTCAGTACTTAATCCTTCACCTGTTCCAACATAAATGGTTCCATCGTCATCCTG
>JAIOTR010000054.1 GCA_021106665.1 Bacteroidales bacterium | reverse complement strand
GTATATCCGTTTTCATATTCCCACATTCATTGGGTCAGGACTTTCGGGATATAATTTAGCCTCTTCAGATGTGGATGGAATATTTGGTGGAAGTGGAACCACCTATGCCCGGGATTTGCAATGGAAAGCTTTCATTCCTGTAACTTATGCCATGTCAGGTTGGGCAGCAAATGATAAGCATCCCTGGAATTATGGAACTACTGTGATGGATATCAACAGAAAATACCTTAAATTAAAGATGAGGCTGACACCTTATATGTATACCTATTGCAATAAATCTTTCGAAACGGGTGTTCCGGTTGTACGTGGGATGATCCTTGAATATCCTGATGATCCGGTAACTTTTGATAGGACTACACAATACCAGTTTATGAGTGGCGAATGGATGCTAGTTGCCCCGGTTTATCAACCTGCATATGAAAGAGACAGTATCTATTTCCCGGAAGGTAAATGGATAGATTATTGGGATGGAGTGGTGTATGATGGATCAACTTTTTTGAATGATTATCCGGCAGACCTATCTATATGTCCAGTGTTTATTAAAGCAGGTGCGATCATTCCGATGTACCCTGAAATGTTATACGACAATCAATTTCCAAAAGACCCAATAACTTATGATGTTTATCCTCATGGCTACTCTTCTTTTGAAATGTATGAAGATGATGGGATCAGCCGTGAACACAGGACAGGAGCATTTGCCAAAACATTGATTGAATCGGACGGGCCTTTATTTGGCAATTCGGGTATCATTACTGTTACTGTTGGTGCCAGCGAGGGTGACTATGAAGGGAAGCCGGAAGAACGATCAAATCGTTTCGAAGTTCATACACATGGGCATCCCGATGGCGTTTTACTCGATCAGGAGGCGCTTTTGGAATATGCTTCGTTAGAAGAGATGGAAAATGCACCGGATGGCTGGTTTTATGATCCGGATGATCGATTGGGAATAGTGCATGTAAAAACACAATCCCTACCAACTGACATTCCCTTCAAGGTAGAAATTTCAACCACTACTAATGTAAAAAAAAATGAAATAGATAAAGCCTTTTTGATTTATCCCAATCCAACAACAGGATTGATCGATGTTACTGTTCAAAACCAGTCAATTGATGAAATCAAGATTTTTGATTTACAGGGAAAACTTTTAAATAAGATTCGAATTGAATATTTGTCAGACAATAAGGTCACCATTGATTTCTTCAGCTATCCAGATGGAATTTATTATCTTGAAGTAAAATCACAAGGAAAAACGATAACTAAAAAAATCTCACTGGTCAAATAGAAAGACTTGGCAAGTCGAAGAAGGTAAGTGTGCAGGGGACTTGCCCAGTCGGGGATGCTTCTCCATCAACAAACCGAGTCTCCTTCTTTTAAACCCATCCTCGACTTGGTGGGTTTTAAATGGTCATTTCACTTTTTGCACCCGTTTGTTTTGACTTTTGTATTTTTGCATTGCAAATCAAACTCCATGAAATACAAACACATTTTCATCGATCTCGACCGGACTATTTATGATTTTGATAAAAGTACGCATGATACTTTTCTTGAGCTTTTTGATAAATTCGGATTATATGACCGCGGAGTTCCATTTGAGCAGTTTTTTGAATTGTATAAAAAGAACAATGTTGATTTATGGGACCAGTATAGGGAAGGAAAGATTGCAAAGAAATTCCTGAATGTTCAGCGCTTTGATATTACTTTAAAAAAATTTGGTATTAACGACCGTGCTTTTGCCGGAAGGTTTGCCAGCGATTATTTAATCAACAGTCCGCTTAAAAAATCCTTGTTCCCCAATGTGATTGAAGTTCTTGAATATCTTAAACCAAAATATACTCTCCACATCATTACCAATGGATTCGAAGAGGTTCAGGTTTCCAAACTTGAAGCCAATGATCTGAATAAGTATTTTACAACAGTAACAACTTCAGAAGAGGCAAAAGCTAAAAAACCCAAAAGAAGAATTTTTGAATATGCCTTTAAAAAGGCCGACGCCAAAGTGGAAGAAAGTCTGATGATCGGGGATGATCTGGAAGTTGATATTCTAGGTGCTTTAGCGGTTGGGATGGATGGTGTTTATTGTAATTATGACAATATTCCGCACAATGGTGAGGTTACTTTTGAAATTAAAGAGATGTTAGAACTTAAAAACATTCTTTAATTCCAAAGAGATCCAAGTAATTATTTTCCAACATTTTAATAGTAAAAAGAAAAAATAATTCAAAATTTATTTGGTTTATAATATAAACTGGTTTATATTTGCAAACTGAAATTATGAAAACTAGTACTATGGAAACAAAATTTACAGAACAGCAAAGTTTACAGGTGATTCAGGAAATGATAGAGAACACCAAAGCGAAATTCAGGGACAATGGTTTTTTTTATCTTCTTTGGGGATGGTTGGTATTAATTGCCAGTTTGTCTCAGTTTACCCTGATGAACATTGGATTTGAATATGCCTGGCTGCCATGGCCGGTAATGATGATGGGTGGTGGTATAGCATCAGGAATTGCCGGGTACAGGCTGGGTAAAGAGTCGAAAGTGAAAACATTCTTCGATACAGCCATTCTATCCCTTTGGCTGGCATTTACCATAACCTTGTTTATTATTCTAATTGCTGCCGGTGCCGGCAGGATATCCTGGAATATGGCCAATGTGCTTATCATAGCTTTATACGGATTAGCGACATATATATCGGGAAGTATGATGAAATTTAAACCGTTGATATTCGGTGGGATTTTCAGCTGGATGGTGGCTGTTGTTGGTTTATTTCTTCCACCTGTGTATTCATTGCCTTTGGTTTCGGTTTCAATAATTGTTGCATATTTAATTCCGGGTTACATGCTTAAATCAAGGGCAAAAACCAATGGCTATGTTTAAAGACCTCGATCCATTGCTGCACAATCAGCTCCGGTTGTCCATTATGAGTTTGCTGATGAATGTGGAGTCGGCAGAGTTTAATTTTTTGCTGGAGCAGACAAAAGCCACCAAAGGCAATATAAGTGTTCAAATCAGTAAGCTCAAGGACTCAGGATATATCGAAGTAAAAAAAACTTTCAGAAAGAATTATCCATTAACAACTTGCAGTATTACACAAGAGGGGATTCAGGCTTTCGAAAATTATGTGCAAGCTATTGCCGGATATTTAAATCCAGATAAATAAGCCTATTATCACAAAGGATAGTTTGCTTAAAAAATACTGTAAGTAAACATAATACTAAAATTCCCTAATATCTCACGGTTCTTATAATCTCCATCTGAAATAAACCAACTAGTGTATTGTGTTTGCAAAAAAGGAGCTTCTTCAATGCCACTTTTCACATAGTTATAACCGTCAATGTAATCCAAAGTGAATCCTATTGTTCCGCTTAACCTCAACTTTGGTGAAATATAATAATAAGCGTTAAAACCCGACCAAATTGAATAGGCAGTACATTCTGATTGATCAGTACCTAATTCCTCATCTTCCTTTCCATTACAATATTTCAATGTGCCAAGAATATTTAAAGTAAAATAGGTGCGTGTATTTGGGTAAAATCCAAGTCCTGTTTCAATGCTGGAAAAATATTCCATGGGATCTATTTTTTGCAAGTATGTGTTTCCAGGTATGTATTCTGAATCATTTTTATAAGCTGCCGGACCTAATCCAAGTCGGGTTGTGAGATTATACTGCCATTTCTGCTTAATAGGTTTATAATAATCAAAACCAACAATTAAGAGAATTCTTAATGCACTATTCATAATTTTCGATTCACTTGGTTCTTCTATATCATTTTGTTCAGATACTTGATCATAATGACTAAAATAACTTCCAAACATAGGTACCAAACCAAAATATCCACGTATACCTGACAGGCGAACAGGTGTACCACCAAAATCCCACATATCATTCAAAGAGGAAAAATAAGTTATATCATTGCTTTCAATTAAATCGTGTTCACTTAGAAAACTGTTTACAGTATCCAGTTCATCAATTTTTTGCAAACGAGAATCAAAGAATCTTTTATTCTTGACTTGTGAGATTTTTTCACTTAGTTCAATTATCTCATCATTATTTGGGATTCGTTTTAGCCTGCCCCTTTTCCTCAAGTCTTTTAAAATAAATAATGCATGTCGACTGTCCTGAATTTGCTCCACCCTTCCAAAACCAACAAACAATGGTACTTCTACCATAAACAAGTTACTTTTATGTTTTGAATTATAATAAGTATGGAGCATTGAAATATCTCCGGTACTAATTTGCTCACTGGTTCGGTTGTTATATTCTATTTGTGAATTAAAATCAAATTCAAGATAAGTAATTCCATTTTGCAGATAGAGCCTGTTCTGACTGATTAGATTAAGTCCTGTATTAAAAGTCTTGTATTCATTATTTTCATGGAGAATATTATTTGTACTAAATTCATGTTGATTTTCTGACCTGCCGGAACGATAATCAAGATCAAACCGAGCTACCTGATTACCCTGATACCGTCTTGAATTTCGATAGAATTTATATTCAGGCATTAACATTCCATTGCCAGAATAACTGTTATAGTATGACTTTTCGGAAAATTTATCTCTTATTCTCATATTTCCATTCAGATCGAAATTCAAATCCAACTGATGCCTTTTAATATCTGGCAATTTAAAATCCGATAATTTGAATTCGTCTAGTTGCGCTTGACTGTAAATTGAAATTGTAAAAATGAGGGCGAATAACAGTGAGAATTTTTTCATAATTGATTGGTATTTGTTTAGCAATATATTTTCAAATATAATGCCATTATATCTCAATTATTCATTCGATAAATATTTAGAATAAATTTAAATAAGGATAATTAATATTATCTTTCAGTAATAATCCCCCCCGTCAGCCTCAGCAACTCCACCTGGCTATCGATCAGATCATAAACTGCATTTAATTTATTTGATGAGGCATTAAGGAAAATCAATTGCACATCCCGGAAATTAAATGAATTGATTGTTCCGTTGCGATATTTTTCAGTGGCAATTTGCATATTTAGTTCAGCGCTTTCGAGATTCACATTGGCTACTTCGAGTAATTGCGACCTGATGCTATAAAGATCAAACTGGTTTACAAGAAGATTATCCAGGGTTTGTGTCGCCTGGGTTATTTCTATCTCTCCTATTTTTTCACTGATCTTTGCACTCTGAATAGCACGCCTTGTATTACCTCCATTGAACAGATTAAAGCTCAAGGTAAAGTTGGCATAATAGTCAAACAGATAGGTGTTTTTTTCATGTTTTTCCCAGTCGTACCATCCCTGTGAGAGATCTGCCCCGGCATTCATTGAAAGCGCAGGCCACCTGTTACTTTTTGCAATGTTTACATCTTTCTTTAAAATCTCCTGGTTCACGTACTGGTTGAGTAGGGTTCTGTTATTTGCAAGCATTTTATTCTTCAAGTCGTTCAATTCATAATATTGCAATTCCACCTGAAAGGTTTCCATAAGGATTAAATTTACTTCCCGTGGCTCACCCAATAAAAGATTCAATCGGAGAAATGCAATTTTTAATCTTAATTGTTGAAGTAAATAATTGGTGGAATCACTATAGTACGAATTTTTGGCTTGCAATACATCAAATGTTACAGCGCTTCCAATATCTTTGCGCAGCATCTCATAATTGTACCGGTCGCCTGATAATCCCTTCACCGATTCCAGGACTTTTAATCGTTCTTCTTCAAGCAATGCCAGGTAATAGCCAAGGATAATGGACTGTATGGTATTTTCTACAACAATGGTTGAATATCCCAATGAATAGTTTTCAAGCAGGTCAAGTTTTCGCTTATTCATAGTTACAGACAGGCCATCAAATAACAGCCATTGTAAATTCAGGTAAGGGGTAAGTGAATTTGAATATTGACCTGATCTGTCAAATTCAAATGAAGTTGAATCAAATGCCGGTGTATTATCATACCGGTTTATGCTGGATACGCCTAAATTTATGGATGGAAACCTGCCAACCGTACCCCATTTATTATTTAACTCGGCAATGTTGTATTGTTCTTTTACAATCCTGATTTGAAAGTTATTTTCTAATCCTATGATAATGGCGCTATCAAGAGAAAGAGTGGTTTGGGATTGGACATCAATAACCAACAGAATAATGGAGAGAATTGAAAATATCTTCAACAAAAACAGTTGCTGGCTATTTCTAATTATTTTTAACATACTGAATAAATTTATTTATTGTTTTGTTTTTTCTTTTTTTGGTGCATAACAATTTTCAATTCAAACTACAACCTTCATCAGTATCGTCATTGCGAGGAATCGACAGGTTAGGGTCTTGCGGCTGGAATTCCGTCGCAATCCGATTGATTCTGTCCTTAATAACAGACAGATTGCCACAGCATTCCATCCCTTTTGGCCATCCTGCTGATGCTTCGCAATGACGTTTCATATTTCGCAATGACGTGAGGCTATGATTTGTATTGTTATTAAAGATTGATTCATTCAACTATTATTTTGTTCAATTATTTCTGCATTCACTCATTTTCGCATTTAATCATTCACTCATTACTCAATCGTCCTTTTACTATGAATAATAGCTATTTCCACACTTTCCCTTGAAGGTACTTCAGATAACTTTGCTGCAATTTTTGAAGGAACCCTGCGCTTTGGATCTCCTCGTAATACCCATAAATTTATACGATTAATTATCCATTTAGAGTAACGTTTTAAATCATTCAGCGCCAAAATGATAACCGGGAAGAAAATGAGGATAAAACTGGTTCCGACAAGTACACCATAAGCGAGCGCCACTGCCATAGGTACGAGGAACTGGGCCTGAAAACTTCGTTCAAAAATGATTGGATACAAACCAACAGAGGTTGTAATTGTTGTCAATACAATGGCCCTGAAACGTGCTAACCCGGTTTCGTAAACCGCTTCCTTCACTTTTTTACCTTCCCGCAACAATGAATTATATTTTGATAAAAATACTACGGCATCATTTATTATCACACCTGAAAGCGCCAGCATCCCCCAAACACTTAACAGTGAAACAGGAACACCTTCAATACCGTGACCCCAGATGGCTCCCAGCCACGCCAGCGGAATCATCGAAACAATGATCAATCCCTGGCCCATTGATTTAAAGTGCAGGATAATGATCAGGAACATAAGGAGAAAAGCAGGCAGGAAGAATTTTTTGATTTGTGCCATGGTTTCGTCACTGTCTTTTTTCTGCCCGAGATAAGCCACTTCTATTCCAGGATATCTTTTTAGTAAAGCAGGTACAATTTCATTTTCAATTTTTTCCTGGATAGGGACAACAGGAGTATCATAACTCACTACATTGGCATCTATCCTGATCTCTCTTGCACTATTATAATGTTTGATACTTACAGGCCCGCGGTCGATGGTGTATGTTGCCAGTTCAGATAAGGGGTATTCCCCAGCCGGGGTTTTGATCCGCATCGCCTCCAACTGGCCCAAACTCATCCTGTCAGTTTTCGGATACCTGACCCACACCCTCAATTCATCTTTTCCATGTTGAAGCCGTTGTGCCTGACCTCCAAAAAATCCCTGTCTCACCTGGTTTGTAAGACTGACTTGACTAAACCCGAGGAAATATGCCAATGGTTTCAGCTTTAATTGAATTTCACGCATTCCGCTGGGATTAACATCTGCAATGTTATTCAGGT
>JAIOTR010000464.1 GCA_021106665.1 Bacteroidales bacterium | reverse complement strand
TTTCAGACGAATGGGACTACGAAAATGTTTATCGAAAGTGCAGGCAATGTGGGAATAGGTACCACAACACTCGCAAGTGGATATAAACTTTCAGTTGATGGAAAAGTCGCTTGTGAAGAAGTCTTTGTTGAATACTCCGGAAACTGGCCTGACTATGTATTCTCACCAGAATATAATTTGTTAAACCTTAATGAACTGGAAGACCATATCAAAAAAAATAATCATCTGCCTGGAATCCCATCGGCTGAGGAAATTGAAGAAAGTGGATTTCATCTGGCAGAAATGCAGAAACTGGTTCTTCAAAAGGTAGAAGAATTAACACTCTATACCATTGAGCAAGGCAAACTTATTAATGACTTACAGAACGAAGTTAATTTATTGAAAAAAGAAAACACAGAGCTAAAAAGAACAATTCAATTGAAGTAATCTATTCAAGAGGATAATAAAAATGTGTTTCACGTTTAAAAATTAATAAAATGAAAAGATTAATAAAATACATATTGATTATTGTTCTGGCCTGTCTTTATAACTCAGGTATCGGACAGGAATCGTCATATGAAATCTGGAAAAATCCTGATACAGATGATTTTTCTTTAATTCAGCAACAAGCAGAAAACTATTTTATTGATAAAGATAAAGACCAAAGTCCAGGATATAAACAATGGAAACGATGGGAATATTGGAATGAGCGCAGACTTTCTCCTGATGGAAAAATAACAAACTTTACTCGACAGAACTGGGATGCTTACCTGGGATACCTTGATAATAACCCCCAATACAAAGATCCTGAATCTACTGACGTAACTAATGGATCATGGAATTTCATCGCTGCCACAGACTATGTACAAGGTTATGGATCAAGCCCGGGTATTGGAAGAGTGAACTGCATCGCCTTCCATCCAACAAATCCTAATATTTTTTATATTGGTATGCCTTCAGGAGGATTATGGAAAACGACAAACGGAGGTGAAACCTGGACTTGCTTAATCGATGGAATGCCAAGCATTGGTGTTTCCGGCATTGTTGTTCACCCAACTTCACCCAATACAATTTTTATTCTTACAGGTGATGGTGATGGATCAGATACCTACTCTATTGGAGTTATGAAGACAATAAATGAAGGTGAAACCTGGAACTTCACAGGCCTTGAATGGGGAATTCAAGACTTTGCAGGAGCCTATAAACTGATCATGCATCCCAATAGCAGCAGTATTCTTTTTGCAGTTACTACAAAGGGGGTTTTTAAAACTTCCAATGGTGGTTCAAGTTGGAGTTTGGTAATTGAAGGCTCTTGTGAAGACCTGGAATTTAAACCCAGTGACCCAACAACCATGTATGCTACCGGAGATTACCAATTTTACCGTTCAACCAATACCGGTGACAATTGGGATATTATATCTTCCGGTGTACCAGAATATTTTCGACGCATAGCTATTGGTGTAACTCCGGCAAATCCTAATTATGTGTATTTATTAGCTGGCCCTGCAACCGGCGACGGTATTTTTAAAGGTTTGTATCGATCAACAAACAGTGGTTTAAGCTTTACATTGCAATCTAACACACCTAATATACTTGGGAGTAGTTTAACAGGTAGTAATAATAGTGACCAGTGTTGGTATGATCTTGCTGTTGCAATTTCCAGAACCGATGTGGGTGATGTTATGACCGGCGGGATCAATACATGGGTGTCGAACGACTTTGGCTTCAACTGGACTATCACATCTTACCAGAAACATGATTACAATTCAATTGGATATACACATGCAGATATTCATGCATTGGAAATAAATCCACTCAATAACTACCTTTATTGTGGAAGTGATGGAGGTATTTATAAATCTACCGACTTTGGTGATAATTGGTCTGACTTAACACCGGGTATTTCAAATACCCAATTTTATCGCATAGCCGGTTATGAACCTGATGGGAATCTTATTATAGGAGGTACACAAGACAATGGAACCAATAAATGGACTGGCGGAACATATTATATTCATGTAATGGGAGCGGATGGCATGGATTGCATGATTGATCATTCTAATCCCGATATTATGTATTTCTGCTCCCAATATGGAGGATTGAGAAAGTCATATGATGCCGGTGCAAGTAATACGAGTATTTATCCTGATACTATTAATGCTGTAGGAAGCTGGATAACTCCCCTTATTATGGACCCTTTAAATGCCAATACGATTTATGCAGGGTACAATGATGTGTATAAGTCAACAAATGGTGGTAGCACCTGGATAAATACCGGAGTATGTGGTTACTGGGCAATGGCAATGGGAACCAGTAATACCAACCGGATCTATGCATCAAACACAAATGATTTATACCGCTCAGACAATGGAGCCGGAAGCTGGACTCCATTGACAGCACCTGGTTGGGTTACATTTATTGCAGTTGACCCTGCGAATTCACTTCGTATTTTTATTACAGTTAGCGGGTATAATGAAGGTGAAAAAGCATACAGGTCAACCAATGGGGGTTCATCCTGGACAAACATTTCCGGTTCCTTACCGAACGTGCCAACGAATTGTATTGCGTATGAAACCGGATCATCCGATGGAATATATGTTGGAACTGATATCGGAGTTTTCTACCGTAATAATGATATTGGTGACTGGATCCCATTTATGAATGGATTACCCACAGTACCTGTAACGGATCTCGAAATTAACCATAGTAGCAATTTAATCAGAGCAGGTACTTACGGAAGGGGATTATGGTCCTCCGAACTATATTCCGTATGCCCTGCATATTATTATTTAACCACTGCTAATGATCCGGGCAATCCAAATTATACAGGATTTCAATTTTATGAAGCCAGTGTTTTCATTACATCTTCAAGAATAATTACAGGAGGCCCCGGAACAGATGTTACCTATAAAGCAGGATTTAGTATTACACTTGAACAAGGATTCCATGCCAGGGCAGGTAATAAATTTAAGGCCCAACTGGGCCCATGTGGAGAGGGTATTCAAAAGAATAGCCCTAAAACAAATGCAAATAATGAAAATAAAAAAATAGAATAAATCTGAAGACGACAATTACATAAAATTATAGCAAAATAATTTAAATCATATTTAACCTTTTGTAAAATGAATAAGAAAATTATAACACTATTAATGACAATGATTTTATCAGGTATTATGGTCGCTCAACCCCCGCAAGCCATCAAATACCAGGCAGTGGTGCGAGATAACATTGGCGAAATCATACAAAACCAGTCCATTGGAACACGGATTAGTATCCATGATGCTACAACAGGAGGAACAATTATTTACCAGGAAACTTTTACGGAAACAACAAATAATTTTGGTTTAGTAAACCTCGAAATCGGAACAGGCACTCCGGTGATTGGCAATTTCCATTATATTGATTGGGGCAATAATTCAAAATTCCTTGAAGTTGAAATTGATCCTAACGGTAGTACTAACTATACCTCATTAGGCACATCACAACTGGCTAGTGTACCATACGCCTTCTTTGCCAAAGATGTTGCCAATCCTGATGATGGCGACTGGATAACATCGGGGAATGATATTTATTCTTCCAATTCTGGTAAGGTAGGGATTGGTACTTCTACACCCGAAGGAAAACTTTCGATCAATTCACCTTCAGGATTAATTGGTTATCCCTCATATACCAAAGGATTGGTATTAAAAGACGGGTTTTTAAACTACG
>JAIOTR010000170.1 GCA_021106665.1 Bacteroidales bacterium | reverse complement strand
GGTTCAGACATTAATTCAACAATTACGAAAGTCAATGTGAGCACTATAAGTATAAGACCTAAAATTCGGGCAATCTTTCTTAAATCTCTGATTGTTTTGCTTTTCATAACATTCTATTTCTAATTAATTGTTGCTTATTTATTCTTGTCTGTTTCAGTCTATTTTCTACTGTGTTCTATTTAGTCATCATCTTTTACACAGCGAACTGAAAAAGCAGGATTTCCTGAACCGGCACCTCTTTTGATCATGACCTGGTCCCAATCCAAATTGCGATATTCATGATCGGAGATATTTGAACTATAAAAAAATCCTTTATAACCTCCACCCCAAAAATCACCCTGAACAAAATATCCAGCCGGTAAGGCTGTAAAACCATATGTATCTGTAGCTCCTGTATTAGGAGGCTCCCATAGTGATGTACCTGTCTGTTTCAGGTTGCCGCCAGCATCGGAACCACGCCAGTCATTATTTCCCCATTCCGGATCACCAATTCCAAACTCGCTGTCAACAGCACCTTCAAGTATCTGCCAGTCAAGCTCGGAAGGTATGTGCCACCCTTCGGGGCAGATTCCCTGGGTTCCGGACATATAGTTATAAGCCATCAATTCAGCCCAGAAGTATAATCCACCAAAAACTGAACAGAAATACAGATCATCAGCAAAACAATATTTTTCAATGGTGTCATTGTTGGTGGGATAGGAACCTGAATATTCCATCGTGCCTATATTCAGGTTTTCTTTGAACCAGCATTGACTGTAGATCTGAATGGTATTATAAACCTGGCCCCCATAATCTACAATGGGTTCATCAATACAAGGGATATTAGTTGCAAATTGCAATGTGTATTCAGTATCGGTTTCAGGAGTATCTGTCTCACCTGATTCTCCCAGCTCTGAATAGCCAACATATAACAATTGATCTCCAATGTCAAAAGGGAAATCCTTACTAGATTCCTGGTTTTTAAAATTAGAGAATGAGGATTTCACTCCCAGGTACTCCAATTTTGAATCAGATATCCCAGAACTTCGGGAAATCATTTTTATGGTTTGTGTATGACCAAAAACATGGATCGTTAAAAAGTAACATCCCTTTCCCTCAGGAGTAAATGAAAAACTATGAATTGCAGAATTAAGATTCTGGTTAAAGCCAGCCACCTTTTTACCAAGTATATTAAAGATGGTAATATCCAAAATCCCCTTTTCCTTCAAATGAATCTCAATGTTTGTTCGATTTCCAAAAGGATTAGGATGGTTTTGAGATAAAATGAAAAGGTCTTCATTTTCAAGAGGGTTATGATTGATGCCCGTATATATTATCTCATAGGTTGAAACCGGGTCATAAATCATAATTTCACCTCCCTGGGTAATGTTCTGAATCTTCAGGCTATCCATCGTTATGGCTTCGCCATTATTATCAGCATTAAATGTTAAGGTGATGGATGAATTTTGTGCATTTACGCTTAAAGATATAAACGCAAGCAGGCCGAATAAATAATTTACTTTTTTCATGTTTTAGTTATTTATGTGTTAATAATAGATTTCGGTTTTTATGAAGTTTTTTCTCATAGCTATTTCATAACATTTTTTTTAATAGTATAACTGTTTAAAATGAACTATTAGATTATGGTTTAAAGTTAATAATAATACACAAAGAGTCAGAGAAAGCAACTTTTATTAAATTCCCGTCAAAAACCGGAAATCGGTTAATCAGAATGGTGAAAGATAATATCCCTGCTCATGTACAATGACATCTGGCGGACTGTAAATAGCCTTACCTGGTGTTCCGGTTTTCGGTGTATGAAATGGATCCAGTTCATTCGCCATGTTTATATATTTTTCTCCTAACTCTGTATTTCCTGTCCTCTTATTTATGGTAGCCAGTTTTCTATATACCCAGGCTTTCATTGGTTTGATTGGTTCTGGAGTGGAGTTAAGATATTTTTGAAATTGCTCATCAATTAATGGAGCTACTGAATCAAGTAATGCTGGATTTTGCATTGCCACCATCAGGTGATATCTACCCAAATCTAAGTAAAGCGCATTCTTTGATGGATCAAGATCGATGGCTTTCTGATAGTATTCACTCCCTTTGTCAAAATTTTCTTCAAATAAATACACTCGTCCCAAAGCCTGAATTGCATCCGCGTTTTCGGGATTCGTGTCTATTATACCTTCCCAAAATGCTACATAGTCTGCATCCTCGGACATGAGTAACTCCCTGGCTTTCGCACCAGCAATAACATCAGCTACTTCAAGTTCGCCGGCATATTTTTCTGCTTTTTCAGGATCGCCTCCCATTTCAGCCGGCAATCCGCCAAAAAACTCTACCAGGGTCAGCTTGTTTTCGTAATAGGATGGGTCTAATTGAAAAACCGAATTGTAAGTGCTCTCAAATTTATCCAGATATTCTCCTGCATTTTCGCTACCCATTTGCAGTGCCATATAAAAATATAAAGTTTCAATGCCGCCTTTATACGAAAGGAACCAGGCATTCGCCGGATCATTTTCAACGGCCAGGTTGATGTATTTCAAGGCATCATCCAACGATTCCTTTATCTCTCGTGGATTAGACATTCCAATCTGCTGAGTGGTTCTGCACAACTCATACCAGGCCAGGGCATTTTCCGGGTTCTCGTTGGTAAATTGTTGAAGCAATACTTGAGCGGAATCAGCATGTCCGTTTATCCTCAGCTCGTATGCTTCATATACTCTGTCATTGGTTTTTTGACCTGTGCAAGAGGTGATTCCGGCAAAGATCAGTGCGAAAAAGATACCCATCGGTACCAGGTTGAATTTTTGATTAAAGTTTCCTTTTTTCATGATATAACATTTTTAATGGTTATTAATAATTTCTCAATTATCTAAAGATTTTAGTTTCTTAAGTGAACCGGAATAATTTCCTATTTTTGTTATTAATTTGATTTTCCGGGATAAAATTAGGATGATGGCTATATGATGGATTGAATTTCTCTTGTAAAATGTTTGCAAATTGTTTTACAAGAATTTTACTTTCAAGAACTTAAATAATTAACCAGTTTTGCACAACGTAAATAAATATCATTTTGAGTTGCTAAAGCAAAATATCATGGCCACCATGAAACAGACTTATCCCGGTATCAATCCTTCAATTTCCGATTGGAAGGGGCAGGAGATTACCGATTTCCAGGAAGAACTGTTGATAAAAGTAAATGCCCACATCAGCGAAAAATGGTTTTACAATCATATTAAATCTGAAAGCGAATCGCTACCCAGGATTGATGTTTTGAATCTGTTGAGCAAATATGTGGGTTATGCCAATTGGGATGATTTTGTGCATGAAAACAATACGCAATTACCCCGGGGCAAACTCATAACAAAAGCAAACCGTGTGTTTATTGTTCTACCTCTCCTCGTTATCCTTGTTATGGCAATGCTGTTTCTCCTTTTTAAACATTTTAGTACCAGGGAATATAAATTCACTTTCTACGATACCTATACAAAGGAAACCATTACCGGCAATCAGGTAGAGATTAAAGTTTTATCTGAAGATGAATCTCCAACGGATTACTTTAGCGATACAAGCGGAGGTTTTGTTTTGAAAACAGATGAAAGCATCCTTAAAATGGTCGTGAGTGCACCCTATTACAAAACCGACACGATAACCCGTATCCTGAAAAAATTTGAAACAAACCAAAAGATTAGCCTGCAGGCCAACGATTATGCGCTGATCATCCATTACTTCTCAGTGATGGATGTGAACGACTGGCAAAAAAGGAGAAGTTACCTGACAAATATCTTCGATGATGCAGCCATTATCTATCAAGTACTTAATGATGCAAATGCACGGGGAATGGAATTGTATAATAAAGAGGAATTTATAGATAAGTTGACGATGCCGACCGGCAGCCTTAAGCATATTGAAATTTTAGATACCAAATTCAAAGATGATAAAATCATGGTTCTAAGGTTTAGAATTAACAAGAAAAAATAGATGAGTAAACATTTAAAAATATCAGTCATTATTCTTGTTCTGTTTGTAATTTACGCACCATCCTGCGTAGATGAACAAGCTATTGTCATGCATGAGGAGGCAGTTCTGAATGAAACCAGGAACGAAATACGTACTGAATTTGAAACAGAGTATCTGACTGAAGCTTATTTATTTGCTTATGAAATAACCGCAAAACAAAAACTTACCGACTTTGTGGATTATCTTCATATCATTACCGACACCTCACTTGATGAGTCTTTCAGGGAAAAAGCAGGCGAGATGATTCAAAATACCTTCCTTTCGGAAAATGTTACTTTACAACTTGTTCAGCATAAAGATGATCCTTCCGGAAAAATAAATGTTCGCCGTCTCATACAATTAGGATTAAAAAATAAACAGCTACTTCCACCCTTTTCAATTAAATCCATTGTTGTAAATGAACCGCTTCACCGGACGGGAAATACAACCTATGCAGGGTCATTGAAGTTTTCACAAGTCTTCACCGGGTCTGCCCAATCAAATAAATCAATGAACACCATGGATAGAACCGCTGATATTTACATTAACAAAGAAGAGAAGATATTTGGTGCCGATACGCTGAAAATATGGAATGTACGATTGGGGGATATCAGGTAAGTTATTACTGTTAACCAATAACCGACTACATTACACAGCAATACGGTGTTGTAAACGTGCTTTAACAGGACGAATAGCCGACAACTGTCGCAGAAAAGATTCATGCTTAAACCCGGCAACCAGGTCGGTGATTACATCCGATACATGATTGATCTCAGTGGCCAGATAAGCATTGGATCCTGCAAAGGCAAAACCTTCGTCCATTTTGCCTATTGCCGAATTGTATAAGGCCTTTGCAATGCAGAATGGAGCCTCCTTGTAATTGCATGAGGAAAGGCATTTCCATGGACATTTAAATGGTTTTGCTTCTCCATCCATGATCTGTTGAACAAATTTGTTTTTCACTACCCTTCCCGGCAAACCCACCGGACTGTCAATGATGACAATATCTTCCCTGCCTGCTGCAAGGTAACTTTCTTTATATTCCAATGAAGCATCACATTCGTGTGTGGTCACAAAGCGGGTTCCAATCTTGACACCCTTTGCCCCCGCTTGCATAATCTCATAAATATCTTTCCCGGTATGCAACCCACCTCCGGCTATCACTGGTATCGTCTTCCCAAATGCCTTTTCAAACGGACGAATTGTCTTCACCGTTTCTTCCACAAGTATGCGAAGCGGAACCATATTTCCTGTAAGGTTTTCTTTTTTAAAGCCAAGATGTCCGCCTGCCATGGGTCCTTCCACCACCACTGCATCTGGCACAAAATTATATTTGGATGCCCAGTAACGGAAAATCAGGTTAGCTGCTTTTGCCGAAGATACTTTTGGGACGAGTTTGGTACGATGGCCATTAAGCCCTGCTTCAGCGACAATCTTAGGAATTTTAAGCGGCAATCCGGCGCCTATAAATATAACATCTATCTTTTCTTCTATCGAAACACGAATGAGTTCCTCATGATCTGTCAAGGCCATCATAATGTTTACACCCAATACGCCATTGGTCTTGCTTTTTGCTTCCCTGATCTCTCTACGCAAGGCACGTTTATTGGCTTCATGAAACTTTTTCATATAGCCCGGATCGGTCATTCCAATTGCTGCTGCCGATATCACGCCAATACCTCCTTCATTGGCTACAGCCGATGCCAGCCCCGATAATGAAACAGCCACTCCCATTCCTCCCTGCACAATTGGCAGCTTCACTTTTAAGTCTCCGATATTTAATGATTGCATATAGAACTTTTTTTACATTGAAACGACAAAATTAGGAAGGAGAGATACTCAAATTTATTAATAGGGATGAACGCAAAGGAATTAGTTATGAAATGAATTTTTAGGTACGAAAATAGCGAATACAGGTGCCAATAAATTTATCCCGGTGTGAACATCAGATAAGCTCTTTTAGTTTGTGGACATAAATTTTCGAAACCGGAACTGGAAAATCAACTTTTTCAAAATACAAACGATAACCCTGCGAACTGCCTTCAATCTTATCAATGTAGTTGATATTAACCATATAGGATCGGTGACATTTGAAAATAAACTTATCATCTTTCAGGATGTCTTCGGCTTTTGTAAGGCTCAACCTCACCATCTGGCTCTTTACATCCTGGTTTTCCTTCCAGAACAATTCAATGTAATTATTAGCCGAACGGATAAACAGGATCAAGCTTACCTTGATAGAGATGTTATCTTTCTGATAATCGGACACAAAATGTACGAGCTTGTCAGGTATTGATTTATTTTCTTTCAACTTTATGTTAAGTTCATTAGCTGATTTCAGGTGGGATCGTAATAGTCGGTTCCGGTTAAGTACGATGAGGACGGATATAGGAACTATGGCTATCAGAATTAATGTTACGATCATACTGAATCCGAATTCCATAATTCCCAGCGCTTTGTAATAAAGAAAATAGCCAACACTTACGGTAAAAAGTATCCATATATCCCAGAGTATTTCTTTTTTTACATTCCAGGAAGATCCATTTAATATTCTGGGGAACAAACTGGGAAGGATAAGCAGGTTAAGGCTTAATGACAGAAAGGTAATAGCTCCCAATCCAAAAACAAGGAAATATTTATCCCGGGTTGCCAATTCGTCAATCTGAAGAGGCTGAAAAAGAAATAAAAACACAAAAACACCAATACTAATAAAAAAGATGATCTTGGTGTTGTGTCTTAAATCATTATTAAACGGATAAGGTTTATTGAGAAACTTAAGCATGATAATTTTAACTCTTCAAACAAAATTTAAGATAAAAATACAAAAATTTAACATTATAAAGGTTGTCGGTGAAAAAAAACATAGCCAGTCATCTTATTTGTTTAGTAATGGAAGAATCTGTTACGATAAAACGTCAAGATCCATTTTCGCCTGTTGTTCTACATATCACAATTGGTGAATATATTTGATTCTGACATTTAAAGGCCGTGGATGGAATTAACCGGATATAAATTCTTACCTGGCTGCCAACCTTGCCAAATAACGCTTACGAGCTTGTTCGGGATCGGCGTCGATATCTATATAAATCCTTGTTCGTCCATCAATGATTACTTCCTGCATCTTCGACACATTAGGTGTCTTAAAGACTGTTTGTTTTCTGTTTACAATTTTATTACTCTTTTTATTCATTGGAGTTAATATTAGTTTACTTGTTATCAGATTATTTTATTTGTCAATTATTGAAACCATTGATTAACCGATTTTATAAATCCATTTTAATTTTATTTGTGTATCGGAAATGTTAAGAAGCCTTCCTTAATCCTGACAGAAAAAAACAATAAAAAAACCTGGCAGTAAATTTTTGCTTTTTAGCAGAAGTACATTAAATAAGAATTAGAACTGTTATAAAATAACGCATGATTTTCAATAAAGTATAAAAGTAATTTAAATATTCCATAATGCAAAATAAATTTACAAGTGTAATCGAGTGTTTGTACCTGACGTACATGCAGATCTCTTATCTGCCCGTAATATCACAAATGATAAATTTAAAGTAAATTTGTTTTACTATGCAAAAAAATAAATCAGCCATCCTTATTACCGGAGCTGCAGGAGGACTGGGATCAGCATTGGTTAAGATGTCAAAAAACCTCCCGGAGCTGGATCACATTATAGCTACAGATATACAGGAAGAAATTCAGGATATTTATAAAGATGACCATAAGGTGATCGGACTTACAATGGATGTCAGTTCTGAAAACTCAATTAAAAAAGTTCGCGGCCAGTTACACGAAATGGGTATTTCAATTAAATACCTCATTAACAGTGCAGGTATCTCAATGTTTTATCCTGTTTCAGAATCATCGGATGAACTCCTTGACAAAATCTTAAAAGTGAATATTTACGGACCCATCCTGACTGTAAGCGTGTTTCTGGAAGACCTGAAAGAAAAACAGGGAAGGGTGGTACAGATCAGCAGCGACAGTGTGAGGCTTCCCACTTTATTCCATCCTTATCCAAACTCTAAAATAGCCCTTGAAGCCTTCAGCATATCCATGCGACAAGAACTTGGTCTTTTTGGAATTAGACTCATTCTCATTCGCCCCGGAGCCATTAATACCAATCTGTTGGAAAATGTGAAATCCGTTTCAAATCCTGTAAAAAATAGTAAATACGAGAAGTATTTCAAGACTTTTTCTAAGATGGCACAAAATGATGTGGGCAAGATGGTTGAGCCGGCAAAAGTTGCCAAACTCATACAAAAGGCACTTCTTGCAAAAAAGCCAAAAAAAATCTATAGCATCAACAGAAATAATAAAATTTCTTTACTTGCTAATTTTCCTCAAAGGTGGATTGATTATTTTGTTACTAAGGCGGTGAAGAAATAATCCAGAAATTTACATAATCCAATTATTTCTCAATTACCCCTATCGATCCTAAAAGCTCTTCTGATAACAACCACAGCTTCTTCCCATTCTCTGGATTTTCAGCTTTCTCATCAATAGCTTTTCGTTCCATCAAAAACAGATAATCAAAATTTTTACTATCCACATCCCTAGAAGCAGTCAAGTAAACCACCGGTTCGCTGGCTTTTTTGGGCGACCGGAAAAAGATTGAAAAGACCAGTCTTAGCAATGGTTTAAATATAGCAGGTGCTTCACGGGCAATATTGGAGTTGACAGGGCCGGGACATAAAGCAAATACGCTATACTGCGTGTCTTCAGGGTTCAACCTTCGGGAAAGTTCACGTGCAAAGGTTACCAGTAGCAGCTTGTAGTAGCCGTAAAGCTCAACAGTTTTACCGATACTATGAGGAATATATTTTCCAAATTCATCCCAGTTGAATTCTTTGGGATTGCGGTGGCTTTCGGAGGTAACAAAAATGATACGGGGTAAAGCCGTACCATCTGTTTTTATGCAGTCAATTTTTAACAGCAATCGGATAAGTACGTATTTAGCTAAATAGTTTACCATGAACATTTGTTCCAGTCCGCTTTTGGTTTTGCGGCTCTTTTTTGCCACCACGGCTGCATTGCAAATCACAATGTCCAATTGGCCGTATTGTGTTTTTATTTCCTCAACCAAGTGTTGGATAGAATCAAAATCCGAAAGGTCAACGTGGTGCATATTTACCTTCTCCGAACCTGATTTCCGTTTAACCTCTATACCTTTTTTCGGGATACCGCTACGAACCGCCATAATCACTTCGGCACCCAGTTTTGCCAGTTCAGTTGCTGTTGCCAGTCCCAATCCTGAGCTGGAGCCGGTTATCAGCACTTTCTTCCCGTCCAATCTGTCATCCGAAATTAATTCCCCTACCCTTTCCCTTTTCTTAAACAGGTCGCTGATTCCTTTAAATGTCGCAGAAAATGGATTATCGTATTGCTTATTTTGTTTACTCATCATTCTATTCAACAATCATTCTAATTTATATTTTGTTTCTTTTGAAACAATTGATACTCCTTCGTGTGTTTATCAATATCATCTTCATTAATACCAAAATCATCCAATTTATAAATATGCTGCCCATATTTCCCTTTTGGATTGGTTTGTTCAGTTATCTCAAATGTTCGCTTTAAGTCGGCTGTGAAATCTAAATTACGTCTCCTATAAATATTCTTCATCACTCCCATGCTATCCTCCACCAGTTCCTCATATGAAACATCAATAAATTTTTCAACATGATTATTTTTTTCACGATAATCCAGTGCTTTGGACAACATATATCCAATCTTTTTCACCCAATGTGTACCCACTACATTTGGATCAACTTTATTACTAAACAACACCCTCGCAAAAGCTACCATACTTAAAAAAGAAGGAATCGCCTCATACACATTTCTGTGAGTCCAGATAAATTGAACATTATTGAAATACTTCTCAGCCAGGTCAAGAAATTCCAAATGGTGAGGTGTTTTCAGTACCCACTGTTTGGCTGGTCGTTGCCACTGTAACAACTTCATCAATTTCACAGCATATTCATAACCGTGAGATTGGTCAGTATTCTCCAGCCATGTTGCATATGAAGGCACATGCATAGTGGCTTCTGGCGTGGTACTCAAAAAAGTATAATCCAATAATAATACATCTTCTTCAGGTGCAAGGTGTTCAACAGGATGAATAGCAAAAAATCCTGGAGACATTATCTTCAATGCCTTTTCACTCATCCGGGCCATTTTGATCCGTTCATCACCTGATTTTATGTCGCCATCCATAGGCGCCGGATTCAAGGCCTCCCAACTTAATAAAGCACGTGTATTCGGGTCGCTGGCCATCATACGGTGCAGTTTGGTGGTGCCTGTCCGTTGTAAACCTATAATCACCATCACAGGATATAATGGTTGTTCAATTATCTCGGGATGTTTTTTAAAATAGTCTTCTGCCCGCAACCTAACACTCAATAAATTCACCAATCTCTTTTTGGAAATAAACCGTCCAAGGGGGTGTAATTGTGCTTCATTGTTAATGGAATCAAGCATTCGGTCAAGTGGTTCATCCCAGAATTGCTTTCCAAAATCATTTAATCCGGTATTTGCCCGTGCAGCTTTGATCAGGTTATCTTTTTCCAGCTTGATTTCCGTTCCAAATGAATAGGTTTGTCGCCATATGCTATTAATAGCCCTAAACCAAATAGGTTTATTATTAAAGTCTACCGATTGGATGATCCTGGACTTTGGCATTACTTTTTCAAATCCTTTAAGTTAATAACTTCACATCGCGGTTCTATAGGTTCCTTACCTGCAGCCAGGCGATACCATCGCCAGCACATGGTTCCTTCGAAATGGCCACATGTATCAATCCAGTTGGGCAATCCCGGATACTTATGTGTAACGATTATTTTTACATTTCCATCCTTTTGATATTCTGCATTTCCTTTATTAATGCAAATATTAAAATACCGGTAATCTAATGATTCCATCCAATAGTTGTTCAACTGAAAATTCCAGTTATCACAATCAGGTGGTTTAACATGGATGACAAGTGCTTCATCTAATTTCAATTTCCAATGACTGTGGTAATAGATAATATCGGCATCTCCACCGGCAGCATTAGATATCTCAGGATCGAACTGCGGTAGCTTATTAGTATGTTTCTGAAATCCTTTGGCCCATCTTGCAAAAAGTAAAGGCGCCCCGGCAACAAAAAGAGCAGCTGATTTTAAACCCTCTTCCATGGCTTGGGGTGAAATGGGATCGGGGACCTTTTTACCGCTTAAATGTTCAATGCGAAGTTCTGCCGGAGCTTCTTCATGATAATGTAAGAATGTCTGCCGAACGATCACAATGGAAGTATTCTCTTCAATTTTTAACCAGTTTTTTCCTTTTGGTGATTTACTTAAAATTATCTCAAAACTGCTATCCTCTTCCAGTTTCAAATCCTCACCTTGCAAAACGCCACAAGGTGCCAGCCCACCGGTAGTTCCATAATTACCATTTTGGGTAAAAAACCCAATATAATGAATGGTATTTCTTTTACCTGTTATGCGATATTCATTGTCCCCGCTGATCTGTGCATTAAAATAATAATTATCCGGGTTATCGGCACCCATTTTAACAGTTTCATGCACCATCCTTCTGAAGACCGGAAATGCAGGATTGTTATATTCTACAAAAGCTTCCAGTCCCGCTCTGGTAAGTCGGGTAAGGTATCGCAGCCCTTCGGTTTGTTGGAAAACATCCTGCGGGGTTCCGGGATATTTAAGAGTAGTTCCGGCCAGTTTGAGCTGATCACAAAAATCTTCCCAGGCTTTCCCTGAAACAATACGCTGTATTTGAATGTCTTCCTCTTTTTTACCCCTAAGAAAAAGGCTTACTTGACGGAAAAACTTCAAAACTGACAGGAAAAAAAAGAGTAATTTCTGCATCAACCGGATTTTTTAGTATAATTGTCTTCTGACTTTTTAGATGGGTAAAAATAGAAATTTATCAGGAATAAAAATGAGCAGTCTGAAGAATAAATATGGAAATTGGGCACTGGTGGCCGGTGCAGCTCTGGGTTTAGGAGAGTCGTTTTGTATAGCTCTGGCCAATCAAGGCTTTAATATAGTCATGATTGACAACCAGAAAGATCCATTGAACAAACTCTCAAAAAAATTGATTACATCATACGGTATCAACACATTAACAATCCCTATTGATTTATTTAATCCTGATTCCGCTGCTCAGATCATTGAAAAGGCACAAGAAAAAGATTGTCGATTATTGATCTACAATGCCGCTTTCAGCCGGATTAAAAAATTTACCCATCATAGTTCTGACGAATTGGAACAGTTCTTAAACGTAAACATCGGTTCTCAACTTAAACTGGTACATGCCTTTTCAAAACGATTGATCGAAACAAATCAAAACGGTGGCATTATTCTTATGTCATCCCTCGCCGGATTACTTGGGATGCAACTCATTGCTCCCTATGCAGCCTCAAAAGCATTTGCATGGAATCTGGCCGAAGCGCTTTACCATGAACTTAAACCCTGCAATATTGATGTAATGGCATGTATTGCAGGCGCCACAGCTACTGAAGCTTACTTAAATACAAATCCGCAATATGGATTTTTTAAAGCTCAGGTTCAACATCCTGAAATTGTAGCTGAAGCAGCATTAATGAACCTGGGTAAAAAAGCATTGTTCATTTCCGGTTTTTCCAACCGTATCAATTATCTCGTCCTCACCCGTTTGCTGCCTCGTAAATTAGCAGGATGGATTACCAATAAAACCATGATAAAAATGTATCCAAATGCTTGAGCTGATCAACTTCTAATATGAATTTCTGTTGTGAGGTAAGGTTCAATGGTTCTGTAATCCAGAAATGATTTCGTGTCTGTATAAACCTGAATCATACGGGGAATGATGACCAATGGATTTCCAAAGAATTTAAATGGATTGATCAACTCGGATCGGGTTCGCATATGTTCTTCCACAATCCCGTCCCAACTGAAAGTATCAGTAATTAATTTTTGAGTTACCACATTCCTGTTGTAATGCCATAAAGGATGAATTTTAAGCGAAAGTGGCGTATGGTTGTTATGCCAACGATCAATAAATGTTTTATGGTCAATTCCTATCTTTTGTTTAAAAAGGGTTAACAAGCATACGCCAGGCGTAGGCTCAGAGTCATTCCAGGTTTTATCGTAGGCAATGGGTAAAGCTTCTTCCACAAAATAAGCACCGGCAAATCCATTTTCTTTTATGAGAACTTCACTTATTTCTTCTACACTTTTATATAAAGAAATAGCTGCAATTTTATTTCTTTTAAAGGGGATTACAGAAATTTTGGGGGGAGGATTTTCTGTAATAGTTAATTTAATTTTATTTGTACTTTCTTCACTTGAAATGGATTTTGCCATTGACAGCAAACGACCTGAAAAATCTTTGTATGATTCGTCCTTAAGTCCTTTTATCAAATAAATTTCCTTTCTCATTCGCCTGCTAAATTAAAATTCTATTTTTACAAAACTATTCATTTAATATTTTCTATCAATTCATGGAAAATTCAAATTCAGATAAAAACCAACCGATTGTCTTGTTAACAGGCGGATCCGGATTTTTGGGGAAAGCCATTGTAAAAGAATTAACCGATCTTTCATCACCAATTAAACCTAAAGAAATTCGGATTTTTGATATTAAACCTTACGCCGGAGTGGGGGATGAAAGAATAAAATTTATCCAGGGTGATATCCGGAATCCTGTTGACGTAACTGAGGTTTGTAAAGGAGTAGATGTAGTTATTCATACCGCTGCCATTATAGACTGGGGTACGAAACCCAAATCGGAAGTTTTATCCATCAATGTTGGCGGAACTGAAAATATCATTAAGGCCTGCCTGGAAAATAAAATCCCCAACCTAGTCTATACCAGTTCGCTGGATGCCATTTACAGAGGCAAACCACTTGTGGATATTGACGAAAGCTTGGAATACCCTTCCAAACATAAAACCAGTTACTGTGAAAGTAAATATCTGGCAGAAAAACTGGTAACGGAGGCCAATGATCAAAATCTGAAAACATGCGTTTTGAGGCCTTCGGATATTTATGGTGAAGAAGACCCCTATCATATCGGCTCCCTTATCGATATGGCTAAAACCGGATTTTATATCAGGCTCGGAAATGGAAAATCGAAATGTCAACATGTGTATGTTGGAAATATGGCTTATGCTCATGTTTTAGCCGCCAATGCTTTATTGCAAAACAATGATAAGGTTTTTGGAAAAGTATATTTTATAACAGATGGACCCGGTACGAATTTCTTTAAATTTTTTGATAAGATCATCATAGGAACCGGTTATAAATTTTTTCCGAAAAATCTGTGGTTACCAAAATGGATCGCTTATCCCCTTGCCAGTATTTCTGAATTTATAGCTTTGCTGGTTAGCCCAATAAAAAAATATAATCCCAAATTCAGCCGATTTGCCGTAACTTATACCAGTACTGATTTTACTTTTAATTCAAACCGGGCAAAAACTGATTTTGGCTTTATCCCTAAGTATAGTGAAAAAGAGGCGGTTGAAAGGACAATTCGGTTTTATAAGAAATAAAAATATTAAATCTTTGTTTTCTGCAAGAGTGCAATTATGAGTTTAAGAAACCAAACTGGTTTACAAGATTATTTAAAAAATCAAAAAAAAAAATGAAGAGTAATTGTTACTTTTGCTCGACCGAATTTTTAATACTTAAAACCTGTTTTTATGACTCTTGCTGAAATTCTAAGAGATTCAAATTACAAATTGACCCAATTCAACCTGGTCGAAATTCAGGAACTGGAAAAACGGATTGAGATACGACAGGACAAAAAGGGAAATGATATTCCATACGTTCCATGCCTTGTAAGAGGCAAAAACATAAAACTTACACCGGAAGAAGTCATTCGACAACTTTATTTGCAGGTGTTGATCAAAGATTACAATTACCCGGTTGACCGCATGGAACTGGAATATGCCGTTTCATTCGGAAGGGAGAAAAAACGGGCCGATATTGTTATCTTCGACAGGGACAAAACTACCACTCCTTACATTATTGTTGAGCTTAAAAAACCCAAACTTAAAGACGGAAAGGAACAACTGAAATCCTATTGCAATGCTACAGGTGCACCTATTGGGGTATGGACAAACGGTGATTCCATTTCGTGGTACCACCGTAAAGACCCCAATTATTTTGAAGATATTCCGGGAATTCCCAGAGCAAGCGAAAAGCTTTCTGATATTTTGACCGAACGTTGGACCATCGATGACCTGATTGAAAGAGACGAGCTGGTGAACCAGAAAAAGTCCTTAAAAGACAAGGTACTTGAAATGGAGGACGAGGTGCTTGCCAATGCAGGGGTTGATGTTTTTGAAGAATTGTTCAAACTTATTTTTACCAAGTTGTTCGACGAACTTGAATCAGGCCGCAACCGGAAACGATATCTTGAATTCAGAAATTATGGTGATACTGAAACCGAGCTTAAGGATAAAATCCAGAAACTTTTCGATAAAGCAAAGAAAAAATGGGAAGGCGTATTCTCTGATGATTCCAAAATTGAACTCACAGCATCTCACCTCTCCATTTGTGTTGCCTCCCTGCAAGGGGTTAAACTTTTCAATTCTAACCTCGATGTGGTGGACGATGCCTTTGAATACCT
>JAIOTR010000455.1 GCA_021106665.1 Bacteroidales bacterium | reverse complement strand
ATTCCTGAAGGGATTTCGGGAGGGATCAACTCATCTTTTAAGGTATGGGCTCTTTCAATTTTACCCGGATTGTTTCCCAGTAGAATACTTAACGCATTTTCCGTTTGTGCGACAAGTCTTTCATAAAAGGGAACAGCAGCAGCAGCTATGGCTTCCTGAATTTGAGACTGGTTCAGGTCAATTTCTGCAACGATACCTTTATCGAATCGTTCTCCAATTATCCGTAGTGATTCTTTTCTCGATTCCATGGTTTTTTTTGAAATTTCAAGCCTGGCATCAAAATCGAGCAATAAGAAATAGGTGCTGGCAACGGATGAAATTAAACCGATTTGTACCGCGTGATGGCCGAAATCGGAAGCCAGTAGTTCGCCGCGTGCCGCTTCGGTAGCGCGACGGTATTTTCCCCAGAAATCCAGTTCCCAGGCCAATGTAGCCGCTCCTGAAAAATCGTTAAACGGTCCTTGCACTCCACTACCCGGTACATTGGTTTGCATCCTTGCTCCGGATCCGTCATAACCTAAAGAAGGCCATTGGTCAGCTTTATTATAACCAACTACCGCACGGGCTTCTTCAATGCGGGAGGCAGCGATCATAACATCCGGATTGTATTTTAAAGAAGTGTCGATAAGCGCCTTCAATTCTTCATTTTGAAAGAGTTCCCACCATTTCAGGTTGATGATGCTATCTTTCTGTGTAGAAATACTGTCGAACCGGAATGAAGTTGGAGAAGTTACAACAGGCCGCTGGTAATTGGGACCAACTTTACAGCTAGAAATAACCAGGATAATAAATATGCTTAAGATTATGTTATGTTTCATCTGTATGTATTTTCTGTTTAATTGGAATAATGGAATATTGGAATGATGGATAAATTGACATTCATTAAGCAAAAGAATCCTGCCAATATTCATTATTCTTTTTATTTTGTAAAGACTCAATTAGTTTTAATAGTTGATTTTCAACTTTAAAATGAAGTTTATCTAACTCTTCAAAATCGCTTTCAGAAATCTGATTTGCCTGAAAAAAACTGTAATATGAGGAATGAAATTCCCCACAAGAAGCAAGGCCAATGTTTAAAAAATTTAAATACTCTTTAATACTTCTTCTGCAATAACCTTCAGCAATATTTCTGGAAATACTATGGCATGAATCAATCGCATTTGAAACTGTTTTCTTTAATTCAAATGGAAAATCTTTAAGAATTTTGCACGCTAACACATAAAGTGAAATAGAGTCTTGCCAAACTCTTAACTTTTTGTAACCCCTGTTTATATTTCTTCTATCTTCCAACTCTTATTAGTTTATTTAGTGTAATTATCAAAATGTACATTATTCCAACCTTCAACTATCCAACATTCCACCTTTCCACCATTCCATCATTCCTCAACTTTCTCCAAAGCCAACTCCTTCTCCCTCTTTTTCTCATACCCAAACAACTTCCCTATCGCAACAAAGAGCATTGGATATAAAAATACCCCAAGCAAAGTGGCCAGCGCCATACCTCCCAGCAACGCCATTCCCATTACCTTTCTTGCTTCTGCACCAGAACCTGAGGCAATGACAAGTGGGAATACACCCAGAATAAAAGAAAAAGCAGTCATTAGAATTGGCCTGAATCTTGATTTGGCAGCGACTATAGCTGCATCGAACAAGCTGAGACCTTTTTTAAACTCGTCATTGGCGAATTCTACAATCAGGATAGCATTTTTTGCGGCCATACCAATTAACATCACAAAAGATACCTGTGCAAATATATTATTCTCAAAAGTGGGACTGAATAACCTCGCCGCCCATAAAGCAAATAAAGCACCGAATATAGCAAAGGGTGTACCAAGAAGAATACTTAAAGGTAGCGACCAACTCTCATATTGAGCTGAAAGGATCAGGAATACAAATAATAAAGAGAAGGTTAAAATTATACCAAGTGAACCTGAAGCCTTATTTTCCTGGAAAGACATAGCATTCCAGCTATAGCTCATGTCATGGGGAAGCACCTCTAAGGCTACTTCTTTTAATGCATTTCTGGCTTCTGTTGAAGTGTACCCTTCTGCCGGCCCTCCGGTAACTTCAACTGCTCGATATAAGTTGAAACGTGTGGTGTAATCAGGTCCGGAAATAGGCTTAACAGTGGCGATTGTGCCAAGAGGAACCATCTTTCCCTCATTATTTTTGATGAAGAAATTACTTAGTTGTTTCTCATCCACCCGGTACTCCGGTTCAGCCTGGATATAGGTTTTATACAATCTTCCAAAGCGGGTAAAATCATTCACATAAGCGCCACCCATAAAGACGCCAACAGTGCTGTATAGGTCATTTAACCGAATGCCCAGTTTAAGTGCTTTTTCCTTATCAATGTCCATATAGCGCTGTGGTACTGTAGCCTGAAAAGTTGTAAATGCTGCACCGATTTCAGGTCTTGCATTAGCCGCCTTAATAAACTTCATTGTATTACCTGCAAGGTATTCGGGATCATTTCCACCCTTATCCTGTAACATGATACTAAAACCTGAGCCATTTCCCAGTCCTGGTATGGCTGGAGGGCCAAAAGCAAATACTTGCGCCCCTTTAATG
Source organism: Bacteroidales bacterium (assembly GCA_021106665.1). GTDB lineage: Bacteria > Bacteroidota > Bacteroidia > Bacteroidales > JAADJA01 > JAADJA01. The sequence goes on along the minus strand of JAIOTR010000455.1, from coordinate 3,835 downwards.
TTCATAGCAAGTTTGCCGTTTACTTGTGTAATAATTTCTGCAGCCGTAAAATCTCTATCAGCCCAATTTTTTAAAGAAACAAATAAAAATCCGGTGTTAGACGTCATAGCTCCTGATAAAATACTATATCCTGTGGCTGTGGTTACGTATTCTATCTCTTCAAATTCCATCAGAATATCCTCAACGCTTTTAGCAATAACATCAGACCTTTGGATGGAGGCTGCATTAGGTAATTGGATGTTTACAAAGAAATATCCCATGTCCTCTTCGGGTATGAACCCTCCGGGTACCAGGCTACCAAAAATACCGGCGCCAATAGTCATAATTAAAATAAACACGGCACTACGCTTTAATTTTCGGGAAACTATATTGGTAAAACTCATATAGGATTCTGTGGTTTTATCCATTCCCTTATTAAATTTTTTGAAGAACCAACCGAGAGGGCCGCCATAAGGTTTAGGTTTTTTTAATAATATGGAACAAAGAGCAGGGCTGAGAGTAAGAGCGTTTATTGATGACACGATTACTGATACCACAATTGTGATTGCGAATTGCTGATAAAGCAAACCTGTAATACCGGCCATACCGGCAACAGGGATAAATACAGCAATCAATACCAGCGTGGTGGCTATAACCGGAGCAGTTACCTTTCGCATAGCATCTAAAGTCGCCTCTTTGGCGGTCATGCCTTTGGCAATGTTTACCTGTACGGCCTCCACAACTACAATAGCATCATCCACTACAATTCCAATGGCCAATACCAATCCTAATAGCGATAATACGTTAATGGTAAAACCTAATGCCGGGAAGAACATAAATGCACCTATCAATGATACCGGGATAGCCAGGGTAGGTATTAGTGTAGCCCGCCAGTCTTGAATAAAGATGAATACCACTAAAATAACCAGGAGTAAGGCTATTATCAGAGTGACGACTATATCTTTTATACCCGCCGTGATAGGAGCTGTTGAGTCAATAGAAATATCATATTTTATACTTTCAGGAAAGTTATTTTTCAGAACGTCCATTTCTGTTATCACGTTTTCGGCCAGTTCAACAGCATTTGACCCTGGAGCCTGGTAGAGTGCGATAATGGCTGCTGTTTCTCCGTTGAGCCTTGGGATCATATTATATGTTTCTACTCCAAGGTTGATAGTAGCTACATCTTTGAGTTTTATTTGGGATCCATCAGATTGTGTCCTGACTACAATTTCCCCAAATGCTTCAGGGGAATTAAATCGCTCAGGTAAACGGACTGTATAAGTAAACTCAGTTCCGGGTGGCGCCGGTTCAGCGCCAAACTTCCCTCCTGGTACAATCAGGTTTTGCTCATTAATGGCGCTAATGATTTCAGTTACTGTGAGCCCCATTTGTGAAAGCCTGTCGGGTTTTACCCAAATTCGCATTGAATAATCTGAGGCACCCAACACATTTACACGTCCGATTCCCTTAATCCTCGCTAATTGATCCTTAATATTGATAAGGGCATAATTTCCCAAAAAATCCTGGTCATATCTGCCATCTGAAGTTAAGGTGATCAGCATTAAAATATTGGGCAATGATTTTTCTGTTGATACGCCATACTTTTTAACAGATTCCGGTAGTTTGGCTGTTGCTGCTGATACCCTGTTTTGTGCAAGAACCGTGTTCATGTCCGGGTCGGTTCCTACATCAAATGAAATATCAATAACCATTGTGCCATCATTGGCATTGGTTGATTTCATATAAATCATATTATCAACACCATTGATTTGCTGCTCAAGTGGTGTAGCCATAGATTCTTCAACATTAAGTGCATTGGCTCCTGTATAAGTTCCTCTTACCTGAACAATCGGAGGTGTTAAATTAGGATACTGTTCAATAGGTAAGCTTATAAGCATAACTGCTCCAACTATTACAATTACAATGGCAATAACCATTGCAACAATTGGCCTGTGTACGAAAAAATTTCCTTTATCTTCTGCCATAAATTCTTTGTATCAAATAATCATTAAATAAACTGACATACATCGGGAAACCTTAAATGGTATCCCTTCGTTATGCCTTTAAAGGTTAAGAGTTATTCGTTGCATCCTTCAAATATCAATAGATATGTAGTTTGTAGAATAATTAGTTTAATTTTTAACGTATTACCCATAAATCTTATAATTCATACACTCTTTAACTCTCAACACTTAACCCATAACTTTTAACATCTAACTACTTCTTTTCCGTTTTACTTTCAAAATCAGTAATAACAGGTTTTATCTCCATTCCGCCACCTACTTTCTGAAGTCCTTCAAGAACAATTTTATCATTGGGTTTCAATCCCTCCTTAATTAACCACAAATCACCAATGCGCGACCCGGTTTTAATCGTTCGTGATTCAACTTTGTTTTCAGCATTCACAACATATACCGAATGTTGACCCTGCAATTCCATAACACATCGCTGGGGTACCAATAACCCACCTTCTATAGTCTTCATTTTTACTTTTACTTTAGCATAAAGTCCGGGACGTAATATGAAGTCAGGATTGGGAAAGCTGGACTGAATAAGGATAGAGCCAGTGGAGGCATCTACTCCGCGGTCAATGAAATCAACTATGCCGGTATGTTTATAAGTTTTTCCGTCAGATAAAATCAGTTCTATTTTTGCCTTTTCCTCATCTTTTAAATTACCTGTTGCACCAGCCTTAATATCCTTTCTATATTCACGCGCAAGAAAAAGATAATCTGATTCTGTTAAGAAGAATGTTACACGTACCATATCTGTTTTCGATACTGTGTTCAGAATAACCGGATTGGGCTCACGTCCCACAAAATCCCCTTCCCTGGCAAGCGTCTTTCCAATAATGCCATTAATGGGAGAATAAATCCTACAATATCCCAATTCGATTTCTGCCGATCGTAGGTTTGCCTTTGCAGCATCAACCGATGATACTGCCGCATCATACTGAGCTTGTACTCTATCCAGATCGCTTTGGCTTACCGCGTTTACCTCTGCAAGGGGTTTGTAGCGGTCAAGGTCGCTTTTGGCTTTAACCCTCATTGTTTCTGCTTCCGCCAGGCTGCTTTTTTGCGAATTTACTTTTGCTTCAAAAGGAAGCGGGTCAATTGTATATAATAGCTGGCCTTTGGTTACTTTTAAACCTTCATTGAAATGAATTCCTTCGAGGAAACCTTCCACCCTGGCCCTGATGGGGATGTCTTTTTCACCATAAACCTGCCCGACAAATTCACTGTAAATCGGTACATCCTGAATCAAAATATTTACAACTTTAATTTCTGGAGGAGGAGGTTGTTTATGTTCCTTGGTGTCGCATGAAAACAGGACTAAAACCGGTATAGCCACCATAACTACTGCTTTGATGAAGTAGTTAGATATTTTCTTTGTCATAATAAACTTGGTATTTTTTGGAATCAATGATTGAATTTTAAATTGATTGAATTAATTGCAAATTTATAAAAAAATAACATCAAGAATACTTATATGTTCATAAATAGTACAGGGCTGTTCAATGCTATCAAAATTGTTAATAACTTAATTGGGTTTTTTCTCAGTGTAACTCAGTGCTTCTTAGTGTAGCTCTGTGTTATAGCTATTACACAAAGTTTCCACAGAGTTTCTTAAAGAGGATTTCGAATTTCACTTAAACCATTGAATTTTATTATTTTACATTTATTGTGGTTTATTTAGTTGGTTAAAATTGAACAGCCCTGATAAATAGTAAGGTTTATTAAATTGCCTTAAAAACTTTCCTGTTTATTTTTCATCAGTTGTTAACAACCCTGTCGATTCAGTTTCCGTTTATTTAATTTTGAGCCCAGAAATTGGTTGTTGTAGGTTAATCCCT
>JAIOTR010000225.1 GCA_021106665.1 Bacteroidales bacterium | reverse complement strand
TTCCGAATTTGCAATAAATGACAATGTTGCTTTAGTTAAAATGGCAGTGACCGGTGAATATGAAGATATTTTGTTTCTAGGAAGTTTTGATTACGGAAAAGAGACAAACCCGATAGACATTAATTTGGACATAAAAACTTTGGATTTAGGCGATTTGAATTATTTACTGGCAGATTATATAAAAGATGCAAAGGGGAATTTGGCCGGTCAAATAAAAGTAGCAGGTAACCTCAACAATCCGGTCGTAAATGGAAACCTAAACTTCGCTGATGCCGGTATTGGGCTTATTTCATTGAATAACTATTTTACCCTGGGAAATGAAAGTATATTGATAAAAGACAATGTGATTGATTTTGACAAGCTGTCCATTGTAAACAAGCAAAACCAATTGGCAAAGATTATCGGGCAAATCTCATTTGGTTCCGGTAAAAGGACATACAGCAATCTCCAGGTAATAACCGACAACATGGAAATTTTGAATTCGACAAGGAAGGATAACGACATGGTGTACGGAATTCTTAAAGCTCAGACAAATATTAAAATCAAAGGCTTTGAAGATAACCTGAAGGTGGATGCAAATGTAGAAATCGACAGATCAACCGATATCACATATATTTTTCCTGAGACCCTTTCCATCAATGATAATATGGGAGTGGTTAGATTTTGTAAATATGGTGCTGATACATTATTGAATAAGGAATTATCAAATGAACATACTTTGTTCAGTTTGGAGATTTTTGACGACGTAAAGGCACAAATTGATATTGACAATGGTGCACAGTTTAAACTGTTTTTCGACAGTGGAGGTAAAAATTTGCTGGATGCTTCAATCAATGGAACCATGAATTATGTTTTATATGAAAACAATACTGAAATTTCAGGAATATTTGAGGTTGATGAGGGCCAATTGCATTATGGCATTCCTATGGTTACTGTTGAGGATTATAAAATTGAACCTGGCAGTTTTATCACACTTTCGAATGATATTTATAATCCGCATGTGAATATTATAGCATCAGCTAATGTGAGGGCTTCCACTGAAGGACTTATTGCTGACTATAATAAAGTGATGACTTTTAAGATACTCCTTTACATGAATGGCGAATTGAATAATGTAAAGTTGAAATTTGACATTTCTTCGGAAACAGGTGATGCCATGGTTTCGGCAAGGTTGGCTCAATTAACAGAACAGGAACGAAATATAAATGCCCTGAACTTGTTGGCCCGGGGCGCTTTTGTTATAAGCGTTCATGGCACGGAAGCAGGAGGAACCTCAATGGCTGCTGCCCAAATTGATAAATTTTATGCGAATCAGCTAAACCACCTTATAAGCGAAAATGTTCATTTTGTTGATTTACATTTTGATGTTCAATCTTTTACGGATTATGGTTCATCCGGTGAGCAAATATTTCGTCGGAATTATTACTATAACATCGGGAAAAGTTTCCTGAAGGACAGGGCAAGAATAAATTATAAGGGTAGTCTGGGATTTACCTCCGATATAAAAGCAGAACAGATCAATTCAAATTTTGTGCAAAACGAATTGGATGTGGAGGTGAAAATAACCAAAGACGGAATATTCAGGGGTGTATTTTTCAGAAAAGACAAATATGAAGGATTGCTGGAAGGGGAAGTAGTTGAAACCGGAGGTGGTATCAGGATTAAAAAGAATTTTTATTCGGTGAAAGACATATTTACCAAGGATAAAAAACAAAAAGACAAATCCGGAGATAAGGATTTGGAGGAAGATGAATAATATACAGAATACGGAATATAAATATCAAATATGCCTGTTATATGCCAGCAGGTTTAAACGAAAGTATTCCGCTGTACTTATTTTCGTTATTCTCTTAAGTGTATTTTTTCAGTCCTGTTCCAATACGAAATTCCTTGCCGAGGATGAAAAGCTTTTTACATACACATGGTTTTCGGAAAAGGGATTAGGAAAAATAAAAAATAAACCGTTAAAGGTATATGAACTCTACCTTGTAGGCGTTGTAAAAACCAACAGGCCTTTAATATTTTTACCCAGGACAAGTTTGGCAATTTATAATTATTGGAAACCAAGCGGAAATTGGGGGCCCAGAAATTACATTCACCGGGTATTTGGCAAACCTCCGGTATTATTACAAAATGTTAATCCTGAATTCAGAACCAAAGTAATGAAACAACGTCTTGCTGATATGGGCCATTTCGATGGTGATATTCATCTCGATTTGAAAATTTATGGCAAGGATGACAAGAAAGCCCGGGCAAAATATAAAGTGTTTTTTAAACCGGCTTATACTTATCGAAACCTGAACTTCATCAATAAACCTACAACAGTTGATAGCATTGTTGCCGGTTCCATGCAAGAAAGCATTATCATTCCAGGGAATGACTACTGGCTAAAAGAATTAAAGGATGAACGTACCCGGTTAAGTACTATACTCAAAAATCAGGGTTATTACTTTTTTAATCCGGATTATTTATTGTTTAATGCCGATACAAGCATTGGGCAAAAACAGGTTGACCTGAGCATGGTTGTCAAGGATAAAATTCCTGATGAAGCTTATAATAAATACACCCTTCGAAATATTAATGTTCTGGTAAAGTCGAACAAGCAGTCTTTTGAAAATGTAAACATTACCGATTCAATATTTAGTAATAATTGTTATTACAAATCTGTGGAGAATACCTACAGGCCAAAAATAATTACTAAAGCTGTTTCACTGGTACCCGGAAAACATTATAAATTTACCCAGCATGAAAATACATTGAGGTATTTGCAGGGAATGGAAGCATTCAGGTCGGTTGAAGTTTATTTTAGCAAAGTAAATAACTCTTCAAATCAACTGGATGCCAACATTAAACTTGTACCTTTAAAACCTTTACAAACAAGCCTTGAAATGAATTTTGCCACAAAGTCGAATGATTTTCTGGGTCCGGCTGCCATAGCTTCCATCGGCCATATGAATATTTTTAAAGGGGCAGAGCATTTGGTTTTTCAGGTTGATGGAGGGTTTGAATGGCAAAAACGGTCAAAACGAAAGGAGTATGAACTTGGATTCAACTCATATGAAATTGGCGCTCAACTGAAATTAATTATCCCGCGATTCATGGTTCCTTTTAATATCAAAAATCCTTCGACGAGGTATGTTCCGAAAACATTTTCAAGTATCGGGTTCAGAACCTTAAAACGTGTAAGGTATTACAATATGAACCTTTCCCAGCTTAAATTTGGTTATTTCTGGCGAACATCTCCTAAACGGGAATATAGACTCGAGTTGGCTTCAATTGATTATATACGCCTTACAAAATCGTCCAATGAATTTGAAGATTTTTTAAACCAATATCCACAAGTTGCTACAAGTTTTGAAGAACAATTTATTATTGGTTCAACCTTTAGTTATACATATTCGACAAATCCAAAGAAAAAACAATTCAACCAGTTTTATTATAATGGCATATTGGATTTATCGGGAAATCTTATCAATGTTGTTTATAATGTTTCACAATTAAAAGAAGCCGGAAAGCCGGGTGAACTCTTTGGCGTACCCTATTCTCAATTTGCAAAAGTGACCAATGATTTCAGGTATTATATGTACTTTAATGAAAAAAGGCAAATAGCTATGCGCTTACTTGCCGGTATAGGTATTCCTTACAGCAACTCATCAGTATTACCCTATGTAAAGCAATATTTTGCCGGTGGAAGCCAGGATATCCGGGCATTCTATGCCAGGTCACTGGGGCCAGGCAGTTATTCTCCACCTGATACATTACAGAATAATTTCTTTATAGATCAATCGGGTGAAATTAAACTGGCAGGTAATATTGAATACCGTTTCCCAATCACATACAAAACATACGGCGCCCTGTTCCTGGATGCAGGTAATGTTTGGTTGCTGAAAGAGGATAATACCCGTCCGGGTGGTAAATTTGAAGCAGATAAGTTTTTAAGCGATATTGCAATTGGATCGGGAGTTGGGTTAAGGGTGGATATCACCTATTTCGTTATTCGCCTTGATGTTGCTGTTCCAATACGGAAACCATATTTATTGAAAAATGAGAACTGGATTTTTAACAATTCATCTTTCTGGGGAGATTATGTTATATCACTGGCAGTAGGGTATCCATTTTAACAAATGATTTCATTATTTAACAAATGTAAATTGGCTAATTCCTTTCTAAAGTATCAACATAAATACAGCGCTGAATTAGCCTTAACTTATTTATCAAAAATTATCCGATTTTTGTTAACCAATAAGGAAACAATTAGGGTATGACTATGTAAAATGTGTATTAATGTATATCGGTAAAGCAAGGCCGGTTGTTGAGGTTGCCTGATTCAAAAACAGAATAGTCTATGTTTCGGATTTTCATTTTTCTTCTATTTTCAACATACTGTTTGTCTACACTCCTGGCACAGGAAGATTCACATGATACTCCTAAATATGATACGAATTACATTAAAGA
>JAIOTR010000021.1 GCA_021106665.1 Bacteroidales bacterium | reverse complement strand
TTGAAATAGAAAATTTTCCCTTGATGCCTTATTCTGAGGCGATGAAATATTATGGCTCTGACAAACCTGATTTGCGCTTCGGGATGAAATTTGTTGAATTAAATGATGTTGCACAGAATAAAGGTTTTAAAGTATTTGATGATTCTGAACTTGTAGTAGGTATTAATGCTGCCGGTTGTGGAAACTATTCGAGGAAACAATTGGATAAGTTGACTGATTTTGTAAGGAAACCACAAATAGGAGCCAAAGGGCTTGTTTATGTTAAATATAATGAAGACGGTTCGTTCAAGTCATCAGTTGACAAATTCTTTGACCAGGAAGCATTAAAAAGCTGGACGGAAAAATTCGAAGCCAAACCAGGCGACCTGATGCTTATCATTTCCGGAGACAAAGAAAAAACACGAAAAGCCCTTAGCGAGTTGAGACTTGAAATGGGTAATCGTCTTGAACTTAGAACCCCGGATGTTTTCAAACCACTTTGGGTAGTTGATTTTCCATTGTTAGAATGGAATGAAGATACTCAACGCTACCATGCTATGCACCATCCGTTTACTTCTCCCAAAAAAGAAGATATTGATTTGATGGAGTCAAGCCCGGGAGATGTGAGGGCAAATGCTTACGATATGGTGATAAACGGAGTTGAGATTGGAGGAGGTTCAATAAGGATACATAATAAAGATTTACAAAAACGGATGTTCAAATTATTGGGATTCACCGATGAAGAAGCACAAAATCAATTTGGCTTCCTGATGAATGCCTTTGAATATGGTGCACCTCCGCATGGGGGTATCGCCCTTGGCTTCGACCGTTTGGTAGCCCTGTTTGGTGGCTCCGATTCTATCCGGGATTATATCGCCTTCCCAAAAAATAATGCAGGGAGGGATGTGATGATTGATTCTCCTTCGAAGATATCGGGGGAGCAATTGGATGAGTTAGGGTTGAAGGTTACAGTTTAATTTAGCTAATTACCCTGCAATAATTTATTTTGTACCTTTGACAAAAGTAAATAAATGATGAACCTATCTTCATACTTATTTTGGGATGTTGACCAGAAGAATGTTGACTTTAAAGCACATTCACGGTTTATTATTTCAAGAGTATTAATGAAAGGGACATTGAACGACTGGCATGAGATAAAAAAATATTATGGAAAAGAATTCATTAAAAATGAGGTTGTAGAAATTAAATATCTTGACAATTTAACCCTTAATTTTTGTAGTACATATTTTAAAATACCCAAATCTAATTTTAAATGCTCAAGTACAAAACAATCTTACCGGGAACACTGGAATTATTAAAAAAGCTTATGGCTGTTTCAGTCCTCGATAACTTCTATCTTGTAGGCGGTACTGCACTTGCATTACATTTAGGACATCGAATTTCAGTTGACCTGGATTTATTTACAAATTCAGAATTTGACACTCAGCAAATAATTCATGAATTAGAAAATAATATTTCAATAAATAAAATAATTGGTCAGGCAAAAAACACTCTGAATCTGGTTATTGACAATGTTGAAGTTGATATATTAAGACACGATTATCCTCTGATTGAACCCATATCATCTATTGATAACATTCGCCTTTTGTCAGATAAAGATATTGCAGCAATGAAACTATCTGCAATTGCCAGAAGAGGCTCAAAAAAAGATTTTTATGATATTTATTTTCTACTACAAAAATATTCAATTGACGAACTTTTAGTTTTTTATAAGAATAAGTATAAAAACCACGAACTCTTTCATATAATAAAAAGCCTCGTTTATTTTGGAAATGCAGATTTAGAACCACAGCCCAAATTGCTTATTGATGTTGAATGGGAAGATGTTAAAGGTTATATTAATTCACTGGCATTGAAATATTAAAAATCCCAATGTAGCCGGTTCGACTGCCTGATATTGTAACATCTGAATTCGTTTAAAGGAATGTTAAAATAAACACTGCAAAATTGTAATGTCCTTTTATCCAAATACCTCAATTTTACAATGATTTCCTTAATCCTTGACTTTCCGTAATAGTCCAAAATAATTTTAAAATCTTCCCACGTACCTTTGCTCAAAATCCGCTCAACCACATAAGGGGCATTCTTTTCCCAATCAATTTTTTCAAAATCAACATCCCAGAAAAGTCCTTTTGAAAGTTGTGTTCGTAAATCAGGCATAGTGAAAGAATATGATTGCAAAAATAAGTATTAACCGGAGATAAAATAATAATCCCTTAGCCATATTTCATAAATCGGGTCTAAGATATCTAACTTCCCGGGTGGTTGCTCATCAATTATTTCTTTATTGGTAAGCGCCTTTTTTATTCTGATTACGTTTGAGGATGTGCCCAGATTGTATTTATTAATTGTGTCTTTCGAGCTGTATTGTTCAACTCCGTCAATTAATGCCTTCAGAAAATTAACCTGGGTTGTGCTCAATGATTCGGTTATGCTCTGAAATAATAAATTTAACTGTAGAACCAGTGATTCAACAGCTTCATCAATTATATTGTCCTCAAATACTTTCTTGGTTCGAAACCAGCATAACTGCGATAATTGCTGAACATAATGGGGATGGTTTTTTGCGATGAAAGCAATACGACCTGCCTGCTTTTTTGTGATTTTCTTACCGGTTGAGCGAAAACGTTTTTGTATAAACACTTTCCAGTATTCTACCGAAATTTTATTGAGAAACATCAAATCACCAAATTTGTAAAACGGCATTGAAGGAGAAGCAAACACCTCCATTAACATGTGCCGCTTGCTTCCATAAAGACAATATGTGGCTTGTTGATGTTTTTGCCAGTGCGCCCTGAGTTTTTTTTGAAATGCTAATGGATCATCAAAAAAGCCAAGGTTTTGAAACTCATCAATACAAATAACTATCCTGTATCCTTTATCCTTCGCTATCTCTTCAGGAAGGTTTAGTATTTCGTCAGGCTGTCTTTTAACATCGCTCCAGTTTAGGCCGAAACTGATTTCCTGTTGAGCATCCGGAGAAAAGGTGATTTTCGGCATCCACTGTTTTAGGAATTTTTTTGAATTGGCAATCAATTCATCCAATTTATCCGAAACAGCTTTGAATATATTTTCTGAGAATTCTTTATAAAAGTCTTCTTCCGTGCGGATATTAAACATATCAATATGGACAACCCTGATATTTTTGTTTGATTGTTCAAGTTCATATCCGGCTTTTTTAATAAGCGATGACTTTCCCCATCTTCGCGGTGAAATGAGAATGGTGTTTGTTCCTGCAAGGAAATTTTGTTTTAAATGCTGAATCTCATTTTCCCTGTCAGTGAAATCTTTCCCGCTTGTAATTCTTCCAAAAATAAATGGCGTATTTTTCATTACTTACAATTTAGTTGCAAATATATGCAACATTATTGTAACTAACTAATTTGTAACTAACCAATTTGTAAGTTACATTTTTGTTAGCTGACTAATAATAATTCTTCACCTCATCCGCAGGTACAATCTTTCCGTTTTGAATAGTAAAAACCATCCAGGCATTACCTTTCTGTTTTTCGTTGAGCTGCCAGATATTAAGAAGTTTTCCTTCACCGTAAACTTTAACCATTGCTTTTGATTTTGAGAGGGCTTTGGAGTTTTTAGCATCTTTGTTTGAGAAGTCTTTAACGTAGTAATTGTATTCTGCTTTTTCGTCGATATCTTTTACAGTAATTGTTTCAGGGCCATAACCATCC
>JAIOTR010000449.1 GCA_021106665.1 Bacteroidales bacterium | reverse complement strand
TTTCCAAAAGAAACTCAAAAGACTTTTCAACCAGAACTTCGGGGCTGACTTTATTTCCGGTTAGTTTTTCATAATAATGTTGCGGAAGCGTTACTTTGTGAACAGTTGTTGTCCTTTCTTCAACAGTTACTTCAAAGGTTGTGTCGTTGATTTTGTTTACTTTAATCATGATGGTTGTTTTTAGTTATATTATAAAGTTCCTGTGGGATATTTAAAATAAAAGGTTCTATCTATATCAGGATTAAGGTTGCTGGTATATTCGAGTATGATTTGCGGCATAAATTATTAAATTAATTCATAAATCGTCTGTAAATATCGGTATTATGTATTTAATTTGCAATTGAAAGATACCCGAGTCGGATCAAATTATTAAATTCATGTTTATTATAGCAGATAACAGGATACCCCAGCAAGCCAAAGATAGATTATCAGAATATGGAGATATCATTCATTTCTCAACCGAAGGATTGACCTACGAGGCCATTTCCGGGCATCCTGATATTTTCTTTTGTCAGGTGAATGGGCAACTTATCATTGCACCTAATTTACCTGATCTCTTTAAAAATATTTTATCCAAAAATAACATTCCATTTATTGAGGGCGAAGCCCCGGTCGGGAAAAAATACCCGAAGACAGCACATTATAATATTGTTGCTACAGAAAACTACCTGATACATAATTTCCGGTATACTGACTCTGTGATTACCAAACTGGGAAATGAATTAGACCTGATACATTCAGATCAGGGTTATACACGATGTAATTTAATTCCATTGACAGATGATCATTTTATAACTTCTGATGAGGGAATCCGCAGGGTTATACAAGGATATAACTTACCCTACTTATTTATTGATCCGAAAGACATTTTATTACCTGGCGTTAATCATGGATTTTTTGGAGGCGCTTGTGGTGTACATGAGGACAAATTTTTTATTGTTGGCAGCCTCTCCAAATTCAATGAGGGTGAAAAAGTGGGTGAATATTTGAATAAATTAAATTATAAAATAATTGAACTATACGATGGGCTTTTGTTTGATGGAGGAAGTTTGTTTTTTATATAAAAGTTTAAATTTTAATGTCCAAAACCAAAAAATTTAGTTTTCCTGTTTCCACCCTTGTCGGAAGTACATTCGGTAATTTTTTAAATATAACACGAGGAAAAAAGATTTATTCCGGCTTTTGGTCACGCTACTTTCTCACTTTTATTGCAAGCTTGATACTCGATCCCTTTGGAAGAGGCGAAACTTTAATAAAATCCAACACCCTGAAAAAAACACAAATTTCTGAACCTCCCGTGTTTATTATCGGTTTTTGGAGAAGTGGTACAACCTTTTTGCATAATCTTCTTTGTCAGGATCCAAACCATGCTTTTGTAACTACATATCAATCTATTTTTCCACACCATAGTTTGGTTAACAGCGGATGGTTAAAAAATTTGGCTGTGTTAATTGCACCGGAGCGAAGACCCGTTGATAATGTAAAACTAAACATGAATTGGCCGCAGGAAGAAGAAATGGGACTGGGAAATATTCAACCTTTAAGTTTTTATAACTATTTCTATTTCCCTGATCATATTGAAGAATATACTCAAAAATACCTGCTGCTTAATAATATAAAAGAAAGTGAAATTGAATCATGGAAAAAAGCCTATAAGCTGTTGATCAAAAAAGCGCTGATAATATCAAATGGCAAACGATTCGTTTCTAAAAATCCGCCTAATACTTTTCGTATTCCACAAATACTGAAAATGTTTCCGGATGCTAAATTCATTTACTTATACCGTAATCCATACAGGGTGCTTTCCTCTTTTCTTCCTTTCATGAAGCAGGTTATGCTTGGGGTTGGATTTCAAAATGTGAATGATGAAGTCATGGATAAGCAGTTATTAAATCTATATAATCTGGCCTTGGAAAAATATGAAAAGGATAAAGGATCAATTCCAAAAGATAATCTGATTGAAGTTCAATATGAACAGTTTAAGGAAAACCCACTTGACACGATTAAAAACATCTATAATACTTTTGAATTGGATGAATTTTCAACAGCTGAACCCTTTTTGAAAAACTACATAGATTCTCAAAAGCATCAAAAATCCGGGGGGCATCACATTACAGATCATTTGACTCAATTCATTAAGAATAACCTTCAGGACTATATGGAATCAAAAGGATACTCAAACAAAATTTAATTCAGTAAGTTCCTATTATTTGTAATTTCGCAGCCCTAAAATCAACAATTATGTTACGGACACACACTTGCGGAGAATTAAATATAAACCATGTCGGACAGGAAGTCACCTTATCAGGATGGGTGCAAAAATCACGCGATCTTGGTGGAATGACTTTTATCGACATAAGAGATAGATACGGAATTACACAGCTTGTTTTCAACATGGAAACAAATAAATCACTATGCGAACAAGCACGCAAGATAGGAAGGGAATTTGTAATACAACCTAAAGGAAAAGTTGCCGAGAGAAGCAATAAAAACCTAAAAATCCCTACCGGTGAAATTGAAATAATTGTTGATTCGTTGGAAATATTAAGTCCTTCGAAAACTCCACCTTTCACTATTGAAGATAAGTCAGATGGAGGTGACGAATTAAGGATGAAATTTCGATATCTGGACCTGAGAAGAAATCCGCTGAAGAAGAACATGCAACTAAGGCATAAAATGGCGCTTGAAACCAGAAGTTATTTGGACTCATTGGGATTTTTTGAAATAGAAACTCCTTTCCTGATCAAATCCACGCCAGAAGGTGCCCGTGATTTTGTTGTTCCGTCGCGTATGAATGAAGGACAGTTTTATGCACTTCCTCAATCTCCACAAACCTTCAAACAACTTTTAATGGTGGCAGGCTATGATCGCTATTTTCAGATTGTCCGGTGTTTCAGGGATGAAGACTTGCGGGCCGACCGACAGCCGGAGTTTACTCAAATAGACTGCGAAATGTCATTTGAAACGCAAGAGGATATACTTACAACTTTTGAAGGACTGGCAAAACATCTGTTTAAAAAAGTAAAAAATGTTGAAATAGAAAATTTTCCCTTGATGCCTTATTCTGAGGCGATGAAATATTATGGCTCTGACAAACCTGATTTGCGCTTCGGGATGAAATTTGTTGAATTAAATGATGTTGCACAGAATAAAGGTTT
>JAIOTR010000412.1 GCA_021106665.1 Bacteroidales bacterium | reverse complement strand
CCGGTAAGCTCAAATGCCGGCCAGTCAAGGCAAACCCAATCAAAAGGTTCAAGTGTGACTTCAGGGAAATAACGTGTAATATTGACAGGCTCGGAATAAGGGCCGGTTCCGCAAATATTTTCACCTGCAACTTTCAAAGTTGCCTCACCTAAAAACCCATTTTCCCATATAATGGTTGCAGTTAATCCTGTACCGCTTACGTTTCCTGCTTCAGGAGGTTCAAGTACCCATTCATAAACAGTTATTCCGGCTAATCCGATCGTACTGTAAGAAGTATTTGCAGCGCTTCCACAAACTGTTGCTGGTCCCGTTGGAGCAGGCGCCTCCTCCGGTAAAGTAGATATGGTAATATAGTTTTCGAGTACCAGGGTGTTGGAGGCAGTACCATTGGAAACCGTTAATGAAACATCATAAATACCGGAAGTTGAATACTCAATTACAGGATTTTGCATGGTTGATGTAGATGGTGTACCTCCTTCAAAAATCCAGTCCCAGCTGACTGCATTCCCAAGCGACTGGTCATAAAAACTTACAGATTCACCTTCGCAGATATCGGTTATATCGGAACTAAATGCAGCCTCTAATTCAGAAGTAACAGGGAACATAATAAAATCAACCCAGGCACAATCGTAGCCGCTTGATAAAGTTTCATCTTTACTGTATGTCCATTTAAAGGTGTGTGAACCTTCGGTTATCAGGTATGAAGACCGAACCCAGTCTACCTCACCAGACCATGATGATATCTCAACATCATCAATGTAAAACTTCAGATAATCATAAGCGGTTTCGGACGATACTTTACACCAGAAAGATAAGCTGTCTTCTCCAAATACATCATACTCCAGGCTTAAATAGCTATTCTGATCATGATCCAATGTTCCTGATTTTATACAATAGCCACCTTCATATGGATTTTCGATGGTAACATCCCAATTGGAATCACCCCCTGTTTCCCAGTCAAACTGGCTCATATCTCCGGTTTCCCAGTCTTCCACTACCGGGCTAATTCTTGTAGAAAAAATTTGCTGGCTATAATACCCTCCTGAGGTTACTTCATATATAAACTCAACATAGGTTCCCGCGGGAGCATCAGCTGATACGGTAACATCAAACATACCTTCTTCCATCATCCCTGCTCCAATATCATAGAAGTTAAATGTTGTATTATTTAGGGTAATAAATTCATTGGAACAACTTAAAGATCCGATTGTACTGGCAGCAGAATATGAACCGTTGTTGTAGGTCTGAATTATTAAAAAAGCTGTTTCTCCGGGATCAAGACGCCCGTTCCAATTACCTATATAATCATCTATCAGCATTGTGCCGATTTCAAGCAAGGGTGCATGGCCGATTATGTCAAAATTAGATGTCCAGATTAATGTTCCATCGGTCACAGATACATCGAAAACAACAACGTGCATATCTGGAATATTATTGGATACGTCCCATGCAAAACCATCTGTCACAACTGCTGTAGAACCGGAAGCAATGGTTCCATAGTTTTCAGTGCTATCAGTTACGGTAACATAATTATCAGCTGTGGACAATGTTACAACAATATTCTGCGCATCTTCAACTCCAACATTTTTAACTGTTACTGATGCAAGTATTGATTCGGATGTTTCCATGATACCATTACCGTTGCCCGATTCATCATTAATCGTAACAGCATTATATACAACGTATGGGCCGGTTGCCGGAATCACTTCTACATAATCCTGGTATCTGAAATAATTCTGTTTAGTTACTGTTACCAGCATCAAATCAGGTGGAGCCTGTACCGGAATCACAATTGTTACAGGGGCTCCTGTGCCAATTCCTGTCCCTATCAGCTCACCATTTACACTTAATGCAATCAATGCATCAACATTGGCGGTAACTTCAAAAGTGGTTTCACCCATATACAGGATGTTTTCATGTGATACGGTCAGGTTCTGAGGTACTTCTGAATACACTGTTGTAAAGGCATCGCCGTGATGATGAAACAGATGATAGGTCGCTACTTTGTTTTCAGGATTATAAGGCCAGCTTGTTTGCTCCAGAAAGTATTTACCTGCTGCGCTGGCAAATGCAGGTAAAACTCCTCTTGGTTCAGGCGTAGAACCGGATCCGGGCATAAATTCAGGCCACATGTTATCATAGGCTCCCCATGTGTAAACGTCACTTACAAAAGCATAAGTAATTTCAGAAGCGGCATTTATACCAAAGCAACCTGACAAGTCTTCCTTATGTGTATGCCTGTGAAATTTTTCAGCAAAAACTTCGCTGCCATAATTGTATTTTCCGGTAAGGCAGTTTACCGACCATACAAAAGTAAGGTCGGTATTTATCAAATTGTTGATATTTGAAATAGTATATTCAGGTTCTCCCCATCCATCTTCAAAACCATGATCACGGTGCTGAACCATAAATGCTCCGCTATCAATTGATGTATTGATCATATCTGCTGTTCCTCCTGTCCACCCTCCAAGTGTAGACGGCAATGCAGGAATATATCCCAATCCGTTCGGGCCAAAGTAATTAACAATTGCATCGGTATTGGGAGCGGTTGACCATACATCACCGGGAGTGCCACTAAAAATCTCGTTAATTCTCACAGGATCCTTTTCCTGCACTTCGCGCCAGAAACCTCCGACAATTTCCGAACATAATTGAAACCAGCTGTCAGTTTGCCATCCCAGTGATGTAATAGGGTATTTATAGAAATCTTCATTGACTGGAGGGCTTGTTTCATAGCTTAAGAATTTGCTCACCATCACCTGCAACTGGATTTCATCCTGGGCTGTGATCCTAGCCATTACTATATCCGGCAAATCGTTGCCATCCACATCGCCATAAATATTATCCGACACACAATAGTTTTCCCATAAAGGTGAAATAATCCTGTCGGAAGCACTGGTCCCGTAATCTCCCAGTAACAGGCAGGCTACCGGTACTATGTCCCATGTGTTGTATGCGTTGTTAATGTAATCCTCAATCAATTCAGGTGTATTACCTCCTATTTCGTCAAGCGTGACCACATCTGTGTAAATCCCCTGTATTGTCCTGAACTTTTTAATTGAGTCAGCCCAAAGCTGGAATATATTATCATTTGGAACGACGATCAAATATTCGCAACCTGTTTCATCCTTTGCCTGGTAGGATTTATTGTAATCCATTTTGGGTAATGATTCATAATTGAGCAACATATCGGACAACATGGGATCCCACCAGCGGCTTCTCAACCTGTTTTCTCCAAAATGTCCGTTTCCGCCACTGAAGCTTATTTCAATTTTAAGATCCCGATAAACGATTAATTGCCTTAATACCGGATTGTAATGAAAGGGGGTTATTCCCAACATAACAATATCAATTCCCCTTATAACATCCTTTTTCGACAAAACAATTGGCTCTTCCGGGAAAAATTTGTTAGTTGAATAAATGGATTCATTTTTTGTATATTCAAGCGGATTATTTTCGGTGTCCCATGGAATACGGAAAGAAGGAATTAAATTAACATTGTTCAAAGTATCAGTTCGGTATGACACAATTTTCAGTATTGCTTCTGCTCCCTGAGGAATGGCAATGTACCGTCCTGAGCCGGGAAGATTAGGGGATCCTGCATCATTGGGCAGAAAATGACCTGGTAATTCAAGATTTTGAAAGAACTCACCGTTTACCTCTAAGTCCGTCAATGTAAACTCTCCAATGGAATAGTTAATTAGAATCTTTGAATTGTTTTGTAATTCAACAGTATAACCTGCTTT
>JAIOTR010000187.1 GCA_021106665.1 Bacteroidales bacterium | reverse complement strand
TTTCTCCTCTATCACTTCTTCGGCATCCAGTATTTCAAAAATCCTGTCAGCTGATGCCATTCCTTTCTGTATGCTGTAAAATCCGGTGGCAAAAGTTTTGGCAGGAGGTATGATCTGTGAAAAGATCACAATGTAAGTAATAAATATAGCTGCAGTTATGGAAGGGTCATCTGACAGAACCAGTTTTCCGCCAAACCATAAAACCACAATGATAACCACTGAGGATAAGAATTCGCTCATGGGTGAAGATAGATCCCTGGTGCGATAAATTTTCAAAAGGATTTTTGAGTATTTATTGTTATTCTGAAGGAAACGGTTATTAGAGAAATCAATGGCTGTGAAGGCTTTGATAATCCGCAAGCCCGAAATGGTTTCTTCAATGGTTGCCATCAATCCTGCAAAATTGGCCTGCCCGATTTTCGATTCCTTTCTTAACGACCTGCCTATCCTGCCAATGATATACCCCGTTACAGGAAGCATAACAACAACAAACAATGTAAGTTGCGGGCTCATGAAGAAAAGGGTAACAAAATATGCGATTATCGTAATCGGGTCTCTTACGATCATTTCAAGATAACTCATGATGGAATATTCCACTTCCTGCACATCTGTTGTTATACGGTCAATTATATCTCCTTTTTTGTGTCCTGAATAAAAGGAAAGTGGAAGGATCAGCAGTTTTTTATAAATATCATTTCGAATGCCTTTAATGGCGCCAATCCGCACTTTGGCAAGGTAAAACATGCCGAGGAAACGGAAAAGGTTTCGCAGGAAAAATGTCCCTAACAGAAACAGGCAAATAAAAATCAGGGCATCAACTTTACCTCTAGTGATTATGATCTGGCTAATGAAATAATTCAGATTATCAAGAAGTGCCTGGGGATTAAGACTGAATTCCGGTTTGGTTTCCACAAGCTTTTCAATCCCGAATAGCAAATTGAGGAAGGGAACCAGCATAACAAATGATACCAGAGAAAACACAATGACCAGAAAATTAAAAACTACATTGAGAAGGGCAGATACCCAGTAAGGGCTAACATATGTAAGGACTCGTAAATATTTTTTAAACATTATCGCTCGATTTTATCCTGCATTGAACGTAGTATTTCCTGTATAATTATCCGGTGTTATATTAAGCAGCTCTTCCTTAACACCATCAGATAGCTTTAATTTTTTAATAAATTCTTTGATGGCTTTTTTGTCGATCTTTTCATTGGTACGGGTAAGCTCTTTCAGTTTTTCATAGGGTTTTGGAAATCCTTCACGACGTAGGATTGTTTGGATCGCTTCAGCAACAACAGCCCAATTATCCTCCAAATCCTGTTCAATTTTTGCCTGATTAAGTATAAGTTTGTTCAATCCTCTTAATAGCATTTTATAGGCAAGTAAGGTGTGAGAAATAGGAATCCCGATATTTCTTGAAACAGTGGAATCGGTCAGGTCTCTTTGCAATCTTGAAACAGGCAGTTTCGATGATAAGTGATCAAACAGCGCATTGGCTAATCCCAGGTTTCCTTCTGAATTTTCAAAATCAATTGGGTTGACTTTATGCGGCATAGTTGAAGATCCAATTTCACCTTCTTTGATTCGTTGCTTGAAATAATCCATCGAAACGTATGCCCATATATCCCGGTTCAAATCCAGGAGTATAGTATTGATGCGTTTTAAATTATCAAAGAAAGCGGCCAGAAAATCGTAATGCTCAATTTGTGTGGTTACTTTCTGACGGGTCAATCCCATGTCTTTGATAAAATCGTTTGCAAATTCATGCCAGTTAATTTCAGGGTATGCTGCATAGTGAGCATTAAAATTCCCAACAGCGCCACCAAATTTAGCTGTAAATGGAATTGATTTTAAAAGCTTGATCTGTTGCTTTAACCGATCTACAAATACTAATAATTCTTTACCAAGCTTGGTTGGAGAAGCAGGCTGTCCATGCGTTCGTGCTAACATGGAAACATTTTTCCATTCTTTTGAGAGACCGGTCAACCTGGATACAACCTTATTGAGTTGCGGGAAAAGGCTATCATTAAAAGCAAGTTTTAAAGCATAGGGTATGGCCGTATTTGTTATATCCTGTGAAGTGAGGCCAAAATGAAGAAATTCCTTATATTCTCCCAGCCCGAGTTTATCAAATTCTTTCTTTAAATAGTATTCTACGGCTTTTACATCATGGTTGGTTGTTTTCTCGATTTTTTTTACTTCATCTGCATGTTTAAAAGTAAAATTCCTGCAAATTGCCCGCAGATCATCAATGCGGTCCCTATCAAAATCTTTGAGTTGTGGTAACCCAAGATTAACAAGAGCAATAAAATATTCTATTTCAACGAATACACGGTAGTTTATTAACGCGGCTTCTGAAAAAAAATAGGACAAGCCTTCGACGTGTTTCCTGTAGCGACCGTCTATCGGTGAAATGGCATTAACTGTTGTGAGTTCCATAACGTAAGGTTTTAGTAACCAAAAATAGAAAATTATTTATATCAAACTAATTTATTAAAAAAATAAACCGCAGAGTTACGCAACGTAACGCGCAGAGTAACGCTGAGTAAAAGCATTGCGAGACATTGCGACAAACATAGCGTCCATTGCGGTTAAAAAAATGAACCGCAGAGTATCGCAACGTAATGCGAAGAGTAACGCTGAGTAAAATATTGCGAGAAATTGCGACAAACATAGCGCCCATTGCGGTTAGAAATTTATATACCTTCTATTATCTAATTAGGATTAGTTTAGACTATGACTATTTATGAAAGGTCTTCCAGCAGGTGTGTCATTAACTGGTTGGGCTTAAATTTAGTTTGTAATTTACCATTGCTTGCATAGGCAATATTTCCGGTTTCTTCCGAAACGATAATAGCCAGCGCATCCGATTGCTCCGTAATACCAACGGCAGCCCT
>JAIOTR010000324.1 GCA_021106665.1 Bacteroidales bacterium | reverse complement strand
GGCATCCCCTTCAATGCAACATATACCAAGGCAGGCTTCCAGATTGCAGCAAAATCGGATGTCACGGATTTCTTCCGAAACGATGATATTGTCGATTACGATCATTTTGGACAAAGATATAATTTACTGTTTAATGGATTTTGACGAAAGTTTGATAATTTGTACATTTGTACGAGATAATACTAATTTGAGGTTTTTCTTTAATAATTCGTAGAAGAATGAAATTTAAAATATCCGGTACTTTATTTATTCTACTATTTCCAATGTTATTATTTTCTCAAAATAATTTTTTTGAGAAAGATTCAATTACTGAATTATTACTTGGAAAATGGACATGGGAGTATTCTTATGGTGGAATCGGAGGGATAACTATAACTCCAGAAATTGTTGGCTATGACCGTTCATTACTTTTTGAATATGATACTTCTGGTTTAAATTCTGATAGTCTTAAATATCACTCATTTATCAATGATACAATAATAAGGTTTGGAAAAACGAAAATTAGAAAAGATTCAATAGTATATCCAGATACTATAATTTACTTCTATAGAATATATGAAGATTTGTTAAATATTACGGATCAATTTATTTATGACGTTAATTTCATCCAAGACTCTCTTATATTATTTGAATATTGTGTTGACTGTTTTTGGCATTATTTTAAAAAGGATACTACTTTAAGCATTACTCCCTACTTTCAAAAAGCAGATATAATTGAAGTGGATATTTTTCCTAATCCAGCTAAACATATTCTTAATATTCAAATCAGCAATGAAAACCAATCTTATTTAGATATGGAAGTTATTAGTTCAACAGGTCAGGTCAAAAAGAAAATAAATTTCAAACATGAAATTGAACAAATAAATATATCAGATTTACAAAAAGGAATATATTTCTTAAGAATAAAATCTAAAGAGTTTACTAGTATTGAAAAAATCATAATTCTTTAGAAAGATAAAAATCCTTTTCTCTCAAGTTGGTGTTCTCCCCAACCTGAAACAGGGATAACCATAAAGATAAACCTCTATGAAAAACATAAGATTCTATATGATCTTACCCCCATTTGATGTTTATTACCATGAAGAATTATTTTAATGTCAGTTTATATTATATACTATGATTTCTAAGGAATACACCTCTTTTAAATTGCGGTCGCTGGTTTTAAAAAACCGGTTTATTAAGACGGCCACCTATGAAGGCATGTGTGATAACGGCAGGCCAACACAACAACTGATTGATTTTCATTCACGAACAGTAGCAGGAGGTATTGCCATGACCACAGTGGCATACGGAGCAGTAAACCCGGATGGCCGTACACATGAGCATCAGATGTATCTCCACCCAAGAATAGCTGAACCTTTAAAAGAACTTACCGATGCTGTTCATAAGGCAAGTGGAAAGGTTTCCATCCAACTAACCCATTGTGGATTCTTTTCTCGAAATAAAAATATCAAGGGTAAAAAACCTATGGGACCATCCAGGGTATTAAATACTTATGGGATCATGAGCGGGCTGGCTTTTTCAAGAGCCATGACTCTTGAAGAAATCAAACAAACTGCCCGTGATTTTGCAAATGCAGCAGAATTCTCACTAAAGGTCGGATTTGATGCCGTTGAGATCCATATGGGACATGGATATTTATTGAGCCAGTTTTTAACACCTCGAATTAACAAGAGAAAAGATAAATATGGAGGCTCCCTTGAGAACAGGATGCGCCTTCCTCTCGAAGTTATTGCTGAAACCAGGCAAGCGGTAGGTGAAGAATTTCCAATTCTGGTGAAAATGAATTTATCAGATGGATTTAAGGGAGGATTCACAATAGCTGATTCCATCGAAGTGGCAAAAGCTCTGGAACAGGCAGGTGTTGATGCCTTAATCTTAAGCGGCGGTTATACAAGCAAAACTCCCTTTTACCTCATGCGGGGTGATATTCCTATATGGGATATGACAAAAGTGGAAAAGAACTGGCTACAGAAAATTGCCATTGCTTCTTTTGGCAGGTTTATTATCCGTAAGTATGATTTCAGCGAAAACTTTTTTATACCGCTGGCTTTAAAGGTTAGAAAAGCTGTTAAAATGCCGCTGGTGTATGTCGGGGGTGTGGTTTCAAGACAAGGAATAGAAGAGATCATGAAAGAAAAGTTTGATATGATAGCCCTGGGCAGGGCACTGATCCATGATCCGGATTTTATTTTAAAGATCAAGGAAGGAAGCGTTGATAAGTCTGAATGTAACCAATGCAATATATGTGTGGCTGAAATGGATAGGGGTGGAGTGAGGTGTGTGTTGTGAAATAAGAATCAAATAAATAACCCCTCCCGAAAGAATCGAAAGGGGCCCATGTTAATTACCAATTACTCATTTATTAACTGTCCCTGAACCTGAATGAAAGTTTCACTTTCGTCCGGTAAGCAACAACTTTTCCATCTTCAATTTTCAGATCCATTTCTGATACTTCCGCGACACGTAAATCTTCTAATGTTTGTGCTGCTCTTTCAACGGCTTTTTTTGCAGCTTCCTCCCAACTGGTTTCACTGGTGCCGATGAGTTCGATAACTTTATAAATACTGTCTGGCATAATTAGTCCTCCTAATTTTTAATTAAACAATTCTTAAGTTCCGGTAAAAAATCAAAGATACGAAATTTTGCCCCAGATGTCAAGTTATTGTTTAAGCAAGCCTACAAGTGGACATAAAACCTTTCAGGTTGAAGCAGGGACAATGGATGGAAAAACCTGAAGGTTGAAAATAAACCTTGCTTTTAAAGTTCTTTCTCGTGTTTTTGGAATTTGCCTGAAAAGATAAAATTTCATTCGTCTGATTTAGTGATAGCTAGTTGATTTATTATTATGTTTGTGCTGAAAAATTAAAAAAATCACAATTAGGTGCAAGGAATATCATTTAGAAACCTGTTACTCTATTGTCTTCTGCTAGTATTTACACCGTTTATTCTATTGCAGAATTATTTTCAATGGGCCATTGGCTATGCATCTCTGGCACAACTAGATTTTAAGACATTTTCTATTCCTTATATTCTTATTGTTGCTTTTATCTTTTCTCTGACAGTTATTTTATTAAGTTATAAGAGATTAAATAGAAAAAAAATTACAGCAATAGGTGTAATTATTTTTTTATGGTTGCTGGGACAAAATTCTACTGACTATTATTTTGGTCACAAGTTTTATGAATTGCAGCATAACTGGCATTATATCGCCTATGGTATATTTGCTATAATTATGTACAGCCATCTAATTAATCTAAATAAATCTTCTTCACAAATAATTAGAATAACACTTACAGTTGCTATATTACTTTCTGTTTTTGATGAATTAATACAGATACCTCTCTCGGATAGATTTTTTGATATCTGTGATATCGCAAAAGATACCTGGGGGGCAATCCTCGGATTGTATTTTGTATTTTGGGTGATTGAAGATGGAGAAATTGTAAAAGACAACTGGAGTATTTTCAGGTCATCATGGAGAACATATTTCAATGCTCCATTTCCTTTATTGATTTTCTCTACTTTTTTTTCCTATTTTTTTCTCGCCATATCTTCTATACTTACCGAGTCAAAATATCTTGGATGGATCATTCTTTTCACAATTAGTTTGTTTCTGATAGTTTTTCTGATCATTCATCAATTACAGTATAAAAAAGCCAGAATTGCTATTTTGATTCTTGCTGGAATTGTCCTTATCCTGCAATCAGTCTTCTTCTTCACGTATATTAATAAGGATGTTGTCTATTATAAAAATGGTATTACTGTATATAAAGGGATCCCGTTAATTTATTTTGATTTAATGATTAATCCCAATGGTACTTTCAGGTTTGTTGACAAAAAGCTTAATTTCAATATTCGTGATAAATATACAATTATGAAAAAGGAAACAGACATAATTGTATTTGGAACTGGCAAAAAGCAAAGATTGAATATTGGGGTTTCCGAAGAAAAAACATCCCATTTCATTTATAATTTTAGCTCAAAAAAGGTAATACAGTTTATAATTCTTGATAGTAAAATGGCTTGTGAAAAATTTAATAAGTTAAAGAAATCAGGACAAAATGTTTTATTGATTTTACATAACGAATGATATATTTTAAACATCATAATAGTAAAAATAAAACAGATAACATAATACAGATTGCACTATTTGTAATCGTTGGTCTATGGCTTGGTTTTACCTCATTAACAACTTTCTATCCGAGGAGTATTGGTTATTTGGAAACACAGGGCAAAAAATCTGAAGCCCTGACCCTAATAGGGTATGGTAATAAATTTTTATTGGAAAGAAACTTTAAATTGGCTGCAGGGCAGTATATTGAAGCCATCAGGATTGATAAGGAAAATAATGCAGCATTGGTCAATCTTTCCCTCTGTTACACTCATATGGGATTATATAATAAAGCAATTATCAGTTTGCAAGAAGTGCTGAAAAACAAGCCCAATCAAAAATATGAAATATATTATAATTTGGGTGAAATATTTTTTAAAAAGGGAGTCTATGACAAAGCTGGTAAGTACTTCCAAAAATCAGCAGAATCGAATCCTTTTCCCATGGATGCATACCTTTATCTGGCAAGAACTTATAAAAAACAAAAAAAGTGGATGGAAGCCCTAAATGCATTTCAAATTTGCCTCCAATATAAACCGGATATGGAATCGACATATCTGGGAACCCTTAAAGAACTACAATTTAAATTTACCGGTAATTCGGAAGATAGTCTTATAGTATCAGATATTTTAAACGAATATCAGGGAAAAGATGAATTACTTAACCGGTTTGATCCATCAGTATTTGATTATAAAAAAGATAATAAAAAGAATCTTTCCAATATTTATAATGATATTGGTTTTTCGTATGCTCAATTAGGAGATAACACAAAAGCAATAGAAAATGTCAATTATGCATTGAAACTTAATCCCTCATCCATTTCAGCTAAAAAATTATTAAATTTTTTAAAAAATCAGGGTTTTTAAAAACTACTGATTTTTCAATATACAAAATATATAAATAATGAAGGTAGAGCTGACTACTGGTGCACGACAAATTCCCTTCATGCTTCTTTTTTTGTTAATCCCAAATTATGTATTAGAAATAAAATAATAATTCCTAAATCATAGCGATTAAGACAATCATATAATTTGGATAAAAACTAAATTGCTGATTCTCTAAATCGGGATTAACCCTTACTAAATGAAGATAGTTCGGCCATTAAGGACTCCTATTGCATAAGTCGGGTTTATATGTAAAAATTAAAAAATCTCCTTCGGGTATAGTAAAAACTGTTAATTTTAAACGTCTAAAATAAATATCAATTTTATGAAAATAGCAATTATTGGGTTTGGCGCTGCGGCGATAGGATTTATTGAAAAAGCAAAAAACACAGATCACGAAATTCACATCTTTGAAAAAAGCAAAGACATCTATTCTTCAAGTATTTCAGGAATAAGGGCCGATGGAAAGCTTTTCGTTTCGAAAGATATGGGTGGTGACCTGGATGTGGATCTGGAACTTCAAAAAAACCTTGTTGATTTCTGGATTAACAAGACAGGTGATGGCCAGCATGAAACGGGCAGCTCTTTTTCAAACATGGAGTATTACAAGAAGTTTTATGAAAAAGGTTTTCAGCCTGTTATTTCTGATTTTTATCATCTTGGCACCGACCAGCTGAAAAAAGTCCTTTACAATATTTATGAAGAATACCGGAACCTGAAAAATGTTCATTTTCATTTTGAAAACCTAATAAGTAATGTAGAATTGGCAGGTAACAAAATCAAACTGGATTATAATGAAACTTTTGACAAGGTGATTGTAGCTGTAGGCAGAAGTGGTCATAAATTGATAAAAACCATTATTAAACAATATCCCCAAATAGTGCTGGATAGCAGCAAGGTTGACATTGGTGTACGGTTTGAATTACCCGATCATATCGTGGAAGACCTGAATAAGGAGATGTATGAATTTAAAGTAAGGTACAAAAGCAAAACTGGGTATATGGTCCGTACATTTTGCAACAATCCCTCAGGTTATGTGGTAACGGAGAATTATGGGGATTTTACAACTGTTAATGGTCATTCCAAGATCAAAGAGAAAAGTAAAAACACCAATTTTGCAATCCTCACCACAGTTCAATTAACTGAACCTTTTAACGATCCCATCGGCTACGGATCGAATATTGCGGAATTATCGAATATGCTGGGTGGGAATAGGGTAATTTTACAAACATACAGCCACTTTGTTAATTCAAAAAGAACGAAGAACCTTTACAGGGTAGTACCTACATTGGATGAGAGTAAATACATATTGGGTGACATCAATTTGGCATATCCAAGGAGGTTGATTGAAAGCATCATTGATTTTGCTGAAAATCTGAACGAGGTAGTGCCCGGTATTACCCATCCTGACAACCTGGTATATGCTCCTGAGATTAAGTTTTATACCAATGCTTTGAACAATGAGGCTTTTAAAAACTTGAAATTCGTTGGTGATTGCTCAGGTTTTACCCGGTCCATAATTTATGCAACTGCGCATGGTTATATGATGGCTGAAAAAATATCAGGTGAATAAAAAAGTCAGCAAATAAAATCAATTCCTCTAAAATTCTTTTACTTTTAATGGCTGAATTATTTGAGGGATCTTAAATTTTTTTAACACAATATTTATACAATGAAAAATCCAATTTTAGCAAAAACAAGAGTTTATCTAATTCAAGGGATGGTCTTTTCCATATTAATCCTTTCCATGAATCTTTATGCAAAGAAAGAAAAGGATTCAGAACAAAAAAGTGACACATTAAAATCAGGTGATGTGAGTGGTTTGAAACTTCGTAGTATTGGCCCGGCTTTTACTTCGGGCAGGATAGCAGACTTTGCAGTTAATCCCAATAACCACAGCGAGTATTATGTGGCTGTAGCTTGTGGGCATATCTGGAAAACCACTAATAATGGAACTACCTTCAAACCAATTTTCGACAAAAATGGTACATATTCCATTGGTTGCCTGAAAATGGATCCTAAAAATCCAAATGTTGTTTGGGCAGGCACCGGCGAAAATAATCATCAACGTGCACTTGGATACGGAAATGGTGTTTATAAAACCGTTGATGGCGGAAAATCATGGAAGAATATGGGATTAAAAGAATCGCGCCAGATTGGGATGATTGCTATTGATCCTAGCAATACCAATGTGGTTTATGTCGCAGCAGAAGGCTCTGTCTGGGGACCGGGTGGTGATCGTGGTTTATATAAAACTGTTGACGGTGGGGAAAATTGGGAAAAAATTCTTGAAATCAGTGAGCATACTGGAGTTAACAATGTGGTGCTCCATCCTTGCAATCCTGATATCATTTTTGCTACTTCTGAGCAGCGCAGAAGACATGTCCATACAAAAATAGGAGGAGGCCCAGAAAGCGCTATTTATAAATCAGAGGATGGTGGAAAGAACTTCAGGAAATTAGAATCCGGGCTTCCATCAGTAGATATTGGAGGAATGGGAATCGCGATTTCACCTGTGGATCCTAATGTGGTTTATGTTATCATGGAAGCGGCCATGGATAAAGGTGGTTTTTACAGGTCAAAAGACCTGGGTGAGTCCTGGGATAAGATGAGTGATCATCATGAAAGCGGACAATATTACAATGAAATTTACTGCGATCCTGTGGATGCAGATAAAGTTTATTCAATGGAAACCGTGTCGAGATATACAGAAGATGGCGGTAAAACATGGAACCGTATTGGCAATAATGACAGGCATGTGGATGACCACGCATTCTGGGTCGATCCGACCGATATCAAACATTTTATCATAGGTGGTGATGGAGGTGTTTATGAAACATTTGACCAGGGTAAACATTATATTCATAAAACCAATCTGCCGGTAACTCAATTCTACAGGGTTGCCGTAGATAACACCGAACCATTTTACTGGGTTTATGGCGGTACACAGGATAACAGCAGTTTTGGCGGGCCATCCAGAAATTTGAACAACGATGGAGTATCAAGTTGTGATTGGGTAACTACTTTAGGTGGTGATGGATTTTTTCAGGCCATTGAACCCACCAATCCTGATATTGTGTATTCTGCTTATCAATATGGTAATATTTACCGTTATGATAAGAAAAGCGGTGAATCCATCAATATTAAACCAAGAGAAAGAAAAGGTGAAGATACTTACAAATGGAACTGGAATACACCTTACATTCTTAGCCCTCACTCTCCAACCAGGTTATATATAGCAGCCAATAAAGTATTCCGGTCGGACGATAGGGGGCAATCATGGCAGGTGATAAGCGATGATATTTCGGCACAAATTGATCGCAATACCTGGCCGGTGATGGACAGGTACTGGGGTGTGGATGCTGTTGTCAAGGATGTTTCAACATCACTGTATGGGATGGCTGTAGCGCTTGATGAATCTCCATTTCAGGAGGGACTGATTTATGTGGGGACAGACGATGGTTTGATTCAGGTTACAGAAGATAATGGAGAAAACTGGCGGAAAATTGAAAGTTTCCCCGGTATTCCAAATCATACTTATGTAAGTGATATTGCAAGTTGTAAATTTTGTGATCATTTGGTGTTTGCTTCTTTCGATAACAGAAAGCGTGATGATTTTAAACCATACTTGTTGATGAGTAATG
>JAIOTR010000399.1 GCA_021106665.1 Bacteroidales bacterium | reverse complement strand
AATTAGTTAAAGGCAACGTACTTGATTCAAATAGTCTAAAAAAACTTTGTGACGGGGCTGATATTGTTTTTCACCTCGCTGCCATTGTTTCTATTGATAACAGGGACCGGGACAAAATTTTCAAAGTAAATGTGCAAGGAACCCGAAATATTATTGATGCATGTATCAAAAAGAAAGTAAAGAGATTGATTCATTTTAGTTCAATCCATACCCTATCTCATCAGCCATTGGATCAGGTTCTGGATGAATCAAGACCCATGCTTGAAAAAACCAAGTTAGCCTATGAGCAATCTAAAATTGAAGGTGAAAAGCTGGTACATGAAGCCGTGGCAAAAGGATTGGATGCAGTTATTATTCTTCCTTCAGCCATTGTCGGGCCTTATGATTATAAATCGTCATTAATGGGACATGCCCTGATAAAAATTTATCAAAATAAGCTACCCATGCTGATAGCAGGAGGATACGACTTTGTAGATGTCAGGGATGTAGTTGACGGAGCCATCAATGCATCCATAGAAGGCCGAAAAGGTAATAAGTATATTCTATCAGGACAATTTATTGAGCTAAAGGATTTATCAGATTTGATCGGTCAGTTAACCGGCCAAAAAACACCGAAGTTTATTGCTCCTACATTTTTGGCTAAAATAGGACTTCCCTTTATAAGTTTGTATTCTTCAATAATGAAAGAGCATCCCTTGTATACAGGAGAAACATTGGATATATTATTAAGCTCGAACCGGAATATTTCATACAATAAAGCCAGGAAAGAATTGAATTATCAGCCTCATCCCATTGAGAAAACGCTTGTAGATACTTTCGATTGGTATAAACAAAATGGGATGATTTTGTAGCCTCATATAACGGGTTTCAGTTATTAGTATACTTTTGTGGATAAACTGGAAAACTGGACAAAGCTGGAATGATGGAATAGATTATGTTAAAATAGAATGATATCAATTGAAGTTTTCAATATAATAGTCTACGTGTGGATTGGAATTGCAGTGATCCTATTTCCTATTCAATTGCTCATTACCGCACCCTATGGCCGCCACTCAAAAACTACCTGGGGACCGATGATCAATAACCGTTTGGGTTGGTTCATCATGGAATTCCCAGCTTTGTTCTTTTTTATCCTTTTTATTTTTATGGGTCGAGGATTCCCACAGTTTATTATCCTGGCTGCGCTCATTTTATGGTTTATCCATTATTTTCACCGGTCGGTTATTTTTCCACTAAGAATTCATACCAAGGGAAAACAAATGCCGGTGGCCATTATGCTATTTGCTTTGTTTTTCAATTTGGTGAATGGAACCCTTAACGGATACTGGTTTGGATATTTATCTGTTGGATATGCGGCAGACTGGAAAATTGATTTCAGGTTTATTGCAGGAGTTATTTTGTTTATCATCGGATTTCTCATTAATCAATATCACGACCGTTTGCTGATCAGGCTCAGGAAAAGCAGCATCAACGGTTACAAAATCCCTTATGGTGGGTTGTTCAAATATGTTTCCTGTCCTAATTTTTTAGGAGAGATCATTGAATGGGGCGGTTTTGCATTGATGACATGGTGCCTGCCTTCCTTTTCATTTTTTGTGTGGACTTTAGCCAACCTGATCCCTCGCGCTATTCACCACCATAGATGGTACAAACAACATTTTAAAGACTATCCAAATAAACGAAAAGCGGTTATTCCTTTTATATTATAGAATGTCAATAGAACGCAGAATACGCAAATAATACGGATTATCACAGATTACATATCAGCGTTAATCTGCTAAATCTGTGTCATCAGCGTTCCATCTAATCCTGATGATAATTGCCTGAAATAAAATAATTAAAAGTCAATCTTTTCTATTTCGAAAGATTCATCATCAACCTCTATTACACAAAATGTCCTGCCGCTCAATATCGGGCCACAAATGAGATATTTTGTATCACAATTAGCCTGCTCATACAGGGAATAAGAATGCCAGTGTCCATGGATAGAGAGGTCAATATTATAATCAGCCATTAGGTTCATATAATTTAATTCTTCTTCGTCCGAAAATGCATTGTCGCCTGGAGCAATATGCGATGTGATAAAGATATTGGTAAAATCGGAATAATATTCCAGTTCATTTTCAATCCAGTTAAATACTGAGTCAGAATTATTTATATTATTAAAATTGTCATCTATAAACAGGAACTTATTATCCTCAAAAACGAAGGAATATTTTGTACTTCCGAATATTTCTAAATATTTATCAAGTGATGAAGGACATTCATGATTTCCCGGTACAGGGAAATAGGGACAATTCAAGTCAGAAAGAACATTTCTCGTTCTCCTCAATGCTGAAGTATCCCTAAATACTGTCAAATCGCCGGCATGTAGAACAAACAGGATTTCTTCATCCTGGTTGATGATATTAATTGCATCTAGCAAATTATCAAAACTTTTATGTGAATCGGCAATAACAGCAAATTTAAATTCACCTGGAATAGCCGGATGAATGGAATCTAATTCGATCAAATTTCTTTCAATGGCAGGAATTGAATCATAAGTATATTTTGTT
>JAIOTR010000490.1 GCA_021106665.1 Bacteroidales bacterium | reverse complement strand
CCATGTCAGCAATTACACGAAGTGAATATTGTGTTGAAAAAGAAAAATACAGGTATTCCTGTCCGTTTACCATCGCCCTGAAAGAATGTCCGTCCGGGAAAAGTGGGGAATTCAGTTCAAATTGCACAAGAGGCTCAAAGAGTTCAGAGGTTTCATTAAACATTACCAATCCATGCTCATAGTTTTCTGCCAGATTTTTAACCCTGGTATAGGAACCAATCAGTTTATCATTTCCTGATTTGCCTTTTAATGTCGTTAGCCAATGCATCCAGACAAGACCTGGCCCCTCCAACGGGCACATTTTTTTACTGAATCCCTTGTCATTTACAAAATAGTTTAGCTCCACACCAATCTCCGGATCAATCCCGCCTTTCCAGGGCGGCAGTGAAGTGGCGCCAGAAGTGGCAAAATTGCCAAGCGGATAGAAAGGGCTGTCCGTATCGCCCCAGAGCCAGTAAATTTTTCCTTTGAATAGCGTTTCAACAAATGTATCCTGGCCCATCACTTTTCCTTTCAGAAGAGGTTGTTTAACAGGAACCGGATAACCAACCACCAGACTATGATGATATCGTCCCTCCCCTGTAATCCTGTAAAGGCGTTCAGCAACATTTATCCGTCTGATTTTTATTAAGGCGCTATCTCCAGGTATTACCATCAATGCTAATCCCCTGTATCCGAAACCATCAGCCGGATATTCATATCCATGACTTTTGATATGGAAGTAAACTTCCTGATTCATCAGGTCCGGTTCGTAAAAAGCAATGATACCATTATTATCTGTGTAGTAACTAATTTTATTGTTGGTTTTAAGCTCCACCAAAGGTACACCCCGACCTGTTTTCTGATCAATGATCCTGAAAGTAAAATACTTATTACTGTCTTGAGCAAAAATTACAGGCATCTTTATAGACAGGATGCACAAAAGAGATAATATGGAAATCAATTTTATCATTAATTTTTCGTAGATCGGGATTGCTTATTTCAAAGCATATTTGATGAATTTTACTGGGACAAACTCCGATCTCAATGCTGATAAATTTGCCCGTTAAAATAGATCTTGGTTTTATTAATGCCTTCAACATATATGATAAGGTCCCTGATCAAATCCAACTGTTTAACCCTTTCGTAGCTGATGGTTACCGGTTCGCAATTTTGAAATGCTTTAACAAAACTGCTTTGATCAAGATAGGCGATGGTGTTAAAATCTATCCTGTATGGCTGGGGCATATATCGCTCCACAATATAAACCTGATTTTTGCAAAAAGTCTTGAAAAATCCCTGCTCCTCAAATACCAGTACTTTATCTTCCACATCATAAAACTGAGGCTCATAAGTGCTTACCGTTTTCACTTCGCCATTTTCGAAATA
This sequence comes from Bacteroidales bacterium, assembly GCA_021106665.1. GTDB lineage: Bacteria > Bacteroidota > Bacteroidia > Bacteroidales > JAADJA01 > JAADJA01. The sequence goes on along the minus strand of JAIOTR010000490.1, from coordinate 3,327 downwards.
TTTTAGCCTGCCAAGATTATCCACATAAGCCAGTATTTCATCACCCACCTTGAAAGATTTTGGACGGAAAGTTTCAAGTTCAAAAATCTCGCCCCTGAAAAAAACTTTAAATGCCTGGTCAGGAACATCCATGAAGGCTACAATGTCACGCCCAGCCTCAAATACCATATCTTCAACAAAATCATCAAGTACTTCCAGTCTGCCAAGGTAAAAGACATAAAACTCTTTGGTTGAACTATGAATAAAGGCTATGGTATTATCACCGGCTTTAAATTCTTCGAGAGGGTTATAAATTAATCCATCAATGATAGTCCTGCTTACTCCATTATAATACACATCCAGAGTTTGGCTCACCCTGTTGTGCCAACCGATCAAGCTGTCACGCACTATATAACCTGAGCACTGAGTACTTAACACCTTTACTTTGCCATTATCGTAAACATTTAGTTGTTCGTATAAAGAATATCCCAAAAGATAATCGGTTGCGGTAAATTTAATTGGGGCGCCTTGCATCAACGATTCTACTTCTCCATTCCTGTAGATCTTTAAATTGCTCCCATTATCAATATAAGCAACCAAAATGCCACCTACCTGGTATTCCTGAATTTCCAGGTGCTCCAGTTTATTGAACATTCCTGCTTCGAAAACCCAAAAATTGTTCACGTTATCGTTAAATGCAGCCAGGTACTGTCCTGATGCCGAAGCGTAAAATAACAAACCGATAAAAAGTATAATTAGATTTTTCATGATAAAACCTGTTAAATTTATTAATTTGGTTCTACTGCTATTTAATGGTAATAAATAATTTGCAAATATATTTTTTGTTTTTTCTTCTAAGGCAAAACATTTATTCTTGCATTTAAACATTCAATCATTTATTAATAATCCACTAAATTCGTAGCAGTATTATATAATTTAAAATTTAGCGGCAATGGTTTCAATTTCTACCATAACACCCAAAGGTAGTTTAACCACTCCGTAGGCAGCTCGTGCAGGAGGGTCATTGGGATAATATTTTGCATATACCTCGTTCATGGCTACGAAATTATCCATATCGCTCAATAAGCATGTTGATTTTATAACATCTTTAAAAGTATATCCGGCTGATTCCAAAATGGCTTCAATGTTTTTCATCACCTGTTCAGTTTGTTCTTTTATTCCTCCTTCAACAATTTGTCCTGTTGCAGGATCAATTGGAACCTGTCCTGAAATGAAAAGCATCCCATTGGCTTCGATGGCCTGGCTATACGGTCCAATTGCTTTTGGTGCGTTGTCTGTGTTTATTACCTTTTTCATTTTTTTGTTATTTTTTAGTTATAAGAATTCAGAATACAGAATCAAAAATACGAAATCCTAATAATCCCTGAAATCCTTTTTCTTATCCAGTTTAAGATCTTGCAATAAGCTTGATTTAATATTGATGGAGAAATTCCAGCTCTGCCTGAACCCATAGGGTATCCAGTTAAACCTCATTTCCCAACAGTGCAGGTCGCGGTAAATATCTATGGAAGTATAAGTAAAATCTTTGTTTTCAAAATCATATCCCGACCGGAAGCCGAGTTTCCATTTGGGAGTTATATTTACATCGCCATAAAAACTCAATGTCTGGATTAATTTTTTATCCGTGGTCACATCATAATCCCAGTAACCGTTTCTATACGTGTAGGTTGTGGTGTAATTGAGATCATACGAGAAACTCAAATTCCAGGGTACAGACCAATCCACATATCCATCAAGATTTTCATTGACATCCTGCAATTCCATTTCAGTCCCGGCAGTTGACTCCTTCTTCTTTGTCAACATTTCAGAATTAAACCGGTAAGATAATCCGAGCCTCCAGTTATGTTTTTCGGGCCTGAACAAACGGCGATTTACTTCCCATTCAAATTTATTGATCCTGTTACCTGCTGAATCGGCTGCATACGGATCGAATGAACTTGAGTAATTAATCCGAAAATTTTTAAATAGTGTTGTATACCCTGAAATTGTTAACCTGCTTAAATTTAGTGAATCTTTTGCAAAATCGTAGGAAGTAGATAATGAAAGATTTTCAATGAGTGAGACTTTTTTTGTTCCGCTTATCGTATCTTTCCTGTTTCGAATCTTCATTTCGAGGCTGTTGCTTATATTGAGGCCGATAGCGCCTGATTGACCATCAGGGGGCTTGCCGTAAATAAATCCATCATAAACAGAATATTTAACTTTTTCGCCATTACTATTCATATAGTATTTATAATATCCCCATTCCTGTGTGCCAAAATCCGGACGGATATTAAAACTAAGGGATGGTCTCATCACATGTCGGATCGCTTTAATAGGACCGTTTTTATAAGAATACATGCCGTAAATAGTAGTACTCATGGAAGTGTTAAAGTAAAAATCACGGGCAGCGTTAAAACCATAAATGGTATCCGTTCCAATATAATCATAAACAGTCCCTTCATTTAAATATAGCGTGTCGCTGCGCCAGCTTTTAACATGTTTTTGAGAATACCATCGTTCAGTGTAATTGAAATTGTTGGACCATACGATATGTTTTAACAATTTAATCGAACCGCTTGACAGTTGAACAGAATGTTTTAAGCCATTTCTCATTTTGCTAAATATATCTTCATCAAAGAATAAAGAATCGTAGGTGCTGATTCTATTCTGTGCCGATATATTGTAATTTACACTGATATTGTCATACCATTTAAGTTTACCGATTTTGGTTTTTTTTCTGAAGGGATAAAACCGGTTAACACTGAAGGTTATTTGAGGAAGTGTTAAATCTACTTCATTGGTAATTGTATTTTGAGAGTGATTGATACTTGCATTTAAAAAATATTTGCCTGAGAAACTGGTTGAGTAATTAATACTTGACTGAAAAGTATTGCTTAAATATGCATTTGAGTTTACCGGATTAAATTTGTTGTATTGCGAGCTAACAAAGTTAACATTAGCTAAAAACCTGCTATTGGGCCTGGCTTTAGGATCCTGGTTATGAATCCACCTGATTGAATAATCTTTATTTTTCTCATAATCGGGCGACCCCTCTTCTCCTAAAATGTTGATCGCATAATTAGCATTCAGATAACCATTGTATTTATACCGCTTTCTGTAGTTAGCACTGGGTTTAATGGCCCAACTGCCAAGGGTATAAATATCTCCCACCAGTTTAAAATCGAGATGATCGCTAATGGCAAAATAATAACCGCCATTTTCGAAATAAAACCCCCGCTGTGTGGATTCTCCGTAAGTGGGGATGACAATACCCGATCGTTGTCCTTTTTTATTTGGAAACAATCCGAATGGGATCATCAGGGGCGTTGGTACATCTTCAATTGT
>JAIOTR010000354.1 GCA_021106665.1 Bacteroidales bacterium | reverse complement strand
CTCACAGCCTATCCCATGCAAGCCTGCCAGGATATTGACGATGATGACATGACATTGACCATTGAATTATATTCAGGGCTTGAATTTGTCGAATCAGATGATCTACTATTGAAAGTTTCTCCCAATCCTGCCACAGGAACGGTGAATATTACAGGAAGTAGCCCGGAAGGGGATATTACATTACAGGTAATCAATTCGACAGGGAAAATTATTTTCAATGGAATTTTTAAAACCGAAGGAAACCAGCTTAACCGGCAGTTGGATATTACATACCTTAAAAACGGGATATATTATGTAAGGCTAACAAGCAGTTCTGCTGCTACAACTATAAAATTGATAAAACTTTAAAGAAAGCTCAAAAGGATCCGGGAAAATATCGGAACCTGATTGTAAGGGTTGCCGGTTACAGTGATTATTTCGTTGATCTGACTGAAGAATTACAGGATGAGATCATTAGGAGAACAGAGCATAAGGTAAAATAATTCAGACGGAAATATTTCAATCAGAATTGTAGTAACTGATTAAATCTTTCAAATCTTCTTCTTTACAAATTTTAATTTTATTCTCCTTAATAAATGATTTGATATCCTTGTCGCTGTTTTCAAACATTACAATAATCTCCTTTTTCTTATTCGGAAGGAGAATTGCTGTTTTGCAATTTTCAGAAATGAAATATTTTTGGGATAAATAGTAATGCTCCTTTACAAAGTTTGTATTTGGATCAGAACAATCCTCAATTAACCTGAAAGCAATACAACGATGCAACAATAATTGACAGTCACCATTTACAAGTACTTCGAAATATCCCTTTTTCACTTCATCTTCATATTCGAAATCACGGTAAATGAACTCATGGCCATTCAAAACAACAGTACTGATTTCTTCAGGATCACCAAAGGCTGCAGTATCACCTTCGTGTACGAATTCCATTTGCTGATTGTAAATGTTATACCTGACCAACCTGTCAGATAAATATTTTCCATCCGTTAAGGTTACAGATGCTTTTGTCCAGTCATTAAAATACATCGAACATTCTTCTCCCAAATCCTGGTTCATTCCAGAATGTCCGGCTCCGGAATTATTACCCTGATTACCGGAAGTCTCCGAATATGTATTTGCAGCACGGGACTTTACGTCTCTTTGATTATTTACATCAGATGGTGTAATTTGTGCTAAAGCCTGCATGTATAATAGAATGCAGAGCGCTGAAATGATTAATTTTATCAAAGATTTCATGACTATAAATTTTTACTGATTATGGCCGTAAGATAGTAAAAATCAGTCAGAAAGTCAAGTTAATTCGTTATTATTTTTTTATAAAAACAAAATTTTGTTAATCCGCTATTTGTATCAGCATTGAATAAAATGTTTATTTTGGCAAGCCAAATCGAATCCGCATGAAACAAATTACTGTTTTAATTATAGTTACTTTTTTAACTTCCCAGTTTTGCTATTCACAATATCAAATCAGCATTGGTTTGTTAACAACGAAAACTTTTCAGGATGACCAAAAGGAGGTAGCAGCTGCATTTGATTTTCTTGAGGGTCAGGATCAATACAATCCAACTAAAATATACATCGAAGATATTTCTACAATCGACAGCATTGAAAACTTTGACATAATCTGGTTTCATCATAACGATCCCTCCTACTCTATCCAAAATAGTGAAACTCTGGATTTGCTTAATCAATACCTGCAAGAAGGTGGAAAGATGCTTTTAACATTGGATGCATTCAGGTCTGTCAATGACCTGGGTATTGAACCAAATTCTGTTGAAACAAAAAATAAAGAAGTCGCCGATGGAGGATATGGAAGGAAACTGGGATTGCATGCATTTCGAAGCCATCCCATTTTTGATGGATTGAATGGGGGAGCTTATATTTATAAACCACAACAAGATACTTCTGTTAGGATTAGTGGTTATTTCGATCTAAACATTCCACAAAACGGGGCTGTTGTCGCAGTTGACTGGGATTATATTTTTATCAGGGAAAATGCAAAATTAGTATTGGAATACTGGACAGGAAAAGGCAAATTGCTGGCGATTGGCGCATATACCGTTTTATCTGAGTCAAATTCCAGCAGGCAGCATCTTGAGTTATTTCTGAATAATTGCTTTGATTATCTAAATGAAGATAAAACAAAATCTCCTGTTCATCACTGGCAATATTATCCACAGGAGGTTATTCCTTTCGAGTCAGACCATTTTGAAGTAATAGAACGAAAATCAAATCCATGGAAAATTGAGGAAAGTGACTTTTCTATCATTCGTGATAAAGCTACAAAAAACTATTGTGAAGCAGCCGGTGAAAGGATACTCATTATGGGTAAGGAAACAGGAGGAATTGATGAAATCTGGTCACATCCTTTCATGGCTTTTCGGGATTATGAGGCTGGAATAAAATTTTCAAACAAGGATTCAATAATCTGGTTGAATGAACAAACTCCACAAATTGAAATCCGTCCCGAATCGTGTATACGGAATTATGCATTTCAAAATGGTTCACT
>JAIOTR010000063.1 GCA_021106665.1 Bacteroidales bacterium | reverse complement strand
TTAAATAATTTAAAAAGAGGAATAAAAATAAATCGGAAAACTACAATAGCATTTAATGCTAAATAGATATAGAAAATTATAGTTCGGGTAGTGGTATTAAAATGTCCAAAGTATTCCAAAAGATTTGCAATAAGAAAAAATACAATCAGAAGGCTTAAACAATAAATACCACCCTTGATCAGTTGGTTTTTATAGTATTTCCTGATGAAGACATCAAGCTTTTGGATTAATATTTTATATTGATCAGTCAAAATATAATTTAAAATGTCTTATTAATTCTGTACAACCTGAAAACGAAAACAAAATATGAGTTATTTTGTTGTTTTTTGGCAAATATATTAATTGCACGGGAAATTATAAAATTTTTACAATTAATTAAAAGGCTTTGAAGTACTTTTTATTCATTTATTATTTGCTTTTTTTGAACTTGGTCATTTTTGCACAAAGTCCTGTACTTACTGATTACGAGCACTTTTGTAGCAAACAAATGATTCATCAATATAAAGCCTTTTCTTCGAAAGATATAATTCAAACTCCACTATTACATGACTATGATATAAAATTCTACTTTCTTGACCTTCATATAGAAAATAATACTGTTTATATTTCCGGAAATGTTACTATTTATGCCCAGGTTGTAGCAAATGAGTTGGATACATTTGCATTTGAACTCGTTAATGAATTAACCATAGAGAAAGTATTAATCAATGATATAGAACAGGATTTTTCTCATGTTAATGATGAAACCTTTGTTTTTTTTGATCAACCATTGGCGGAGGGGGAGATGTTTACAGCAAAAGTATTTTATCATGGCTTGCCTCCAACGGGTGGATTTTTCAGCGGAATATCTACTGAATATGATTCAACATGGAATAAGCATGTTACCTGGACTTTGTCAGAACCCTTTAATGCTCGTCAATGGTGGCCGGTTAAACAGGTGCTGACAGATAAAGCGGATTCAGTTTGGGTTCATCTAACTACCGCTTCTGCAAACAAAGCAGGATCTATCGGGTTATTACATTCGGTTGTTCCATTGCCCGATAATAAAGTGAGATATGAATGGAGATCAAGTTATCCTATAGCCTATTATCTGATTTCATTTGCTGTGGCAGAATACCAGGAATATAATATTTATTCAAAGCCTGCATATCTGCAAGGTGATTCATTATTGATACAAAATTATATTTATGATTCTCCGGGTTGCCTTAGCCATTATAAGACAGGCATTGACAAAACCCTTCTTTTTATGGAACTCTTTACAGATTTATTTGAGATATATCCATTTGATAAAGAAAAATATGGTCACTGTTTAGCCGGTTTGTCAGGGGGCATGGAACACCAAACCATGACTACCATCGGTGGTTTTAGCTTTAGCATTGTAGCTCATGAGCTTGGCCATATGTGGTTTGGAAACAATGTAACCTGTGAAAATTGGAGCGATATATGGATCAATGAGGGATTTGCAACATATACTGATTACCTGGCGACAGATTTTATCGCTGGTGGACAATATCCTTTAATTTGGAAAACCAATGCCCAGAATTATATTATGACACAACCGGACGGAAGCATTTATGTTCCTCCCGAAGAAGTGCAATATGATAACGTAGACCGAATATTTGACAGTAGATTGTCATACTGGAAAGGGGCAATCATTATTCACATGATCAGGTTTGAATTGCAAAATGATGATATTTTCTTTGAAGTACTACGAAATTTTCAAGAAGCATTTTCTGACAGCACTGCTTCGACCCCTGACTTTATAAACGTTTTGAATGAGACAAGTGGCCAGGATTTTACTACATTTTTTGATCAATGGTATTACGGAGAAGGGTTTCCGATATATTCATTTGAATGGGAACAAAAAAATGGATTATTTGAACTGTCATCATCACAAGATGTTTCTATGCCAGAAATTACTCCTCTTTTTGAAATGCACTTCCCTGTGGAGTTTTATTTCAATGATGGTTCAGATAGTACGTTGATTTTTCATCAAACAAAGCAGGAAATGGTCTTTTCAATTGAACTAGAACCAGAGATCGATAGCATAGCGATTGACCCTGAATTATGGGTATTAAAAAAGGTTGAAAGCCTTAAGAAGGCCAAGACTGATCGCATTCTTATCTATCCAAATCCAACCAGGGATCAATTAATTATCGAAACAAATCTTACTTCACCTTTTAAAATATTGATCAAAACCCTTGAAGGAAAATCGATATTTAATTCTGAATTCAGCCAACCAAATACATACATAGATTTGTCTATATTTGCGGCTGGAGTTTATTTGGTTCAAATTAAAACCGGAAATTCCAGTTCAATAAAGAAAATAATTAAATATTAAAAATCATTCATTCTATGAAAAATTTTGTACTAATTGCATTGTTAAATTTTCTAATTGGATCAGGTTTTGCACAGCATCATCATGATCATGAAATGTCCTGTAGTAAAGCCAAATTTTATCAGGAATATTATAAAAATGCTCAGGATATTATTCAAACCCCATTATTATTTGACTATGATGTTAAATTCTATTATTTGGATATCGAAGTAGATAACAGCTCCATTTATATTACAGGGGAAGTAACCATTATGGCAGAAGTGGTTGCTGCTGAACTGGATACCTTTGCTGTAGAATTTCTAAGTGTAATGACAATTGATGAAGTTATATATAACGCCAATTCACTTACTGCTAACCACACTAATGATGAAGCATTTATAATTCTTCCTGAAACATTAACGCAGGGAGAATTATTCTCAGTAAATATAAAATACCATGGAACACCACCTACAGGTGGATTTTTT
>JAIOTR010000153.1 GCA_021106665.1 Bacteroidales bacterium | reverse complement strand
CATGAATATTTTCTTAAAGCGCTTGAAATATCAGAAAAACTGAATAACCATGTTTCTATTCAAGGTAACCTGAATAATTTGGGATTGATAAATCAGGAATTTGGGAATTTTGAAAAATCATTGGAATATTTTAATAGATCGCTGAAAGCCGGGGAGCAAAATAGTAACCAAAAGGGTATTGCCAATACTTATCACAATATTGGTAAAAGTAATTTTCTGCTTGGTCAATACAATTCCGCATTGGAGTATTATTTCAAATCGCTTGACATTTATAAAAAAATCGGAATTAAAAACAGCGAAACCTTAAATAATATCGGCCAGGTTTATATTGAACTGGATTATTACAAGCAAGCGCTTAAATACCTGAACCGTGCCCTTATTATAGCGAGGGATAATAATCAATTCAAAAACTTTCGTGATATTTATAAAAACCTATCGGTTGCCTATGAACGTTTGAATCAATTCGACAAGGCCCATGAAAATTATGTTAAGTTCAATTATTATGACGATTCTATTAAAAATCAAATTTATTCAAACAATCTTGATAAAATAAATAGCAGGTACGAAATTGAAAAGAAAAAAGAGGAGATTGAAAAACTGAATTTAGAAAACCAGCTCATCCTTGAAAAAAAGGATTCCGAAATCCGCCGGAGAAACTATACCATTTATTCTTTTATTGCAGGATTTATATCCATCCTTATTATATCTATCATATTGTTGCGGCTTTTCAGGCAAAAAGCAAAATCAAATACTTTATTAAAACAGCAAAATGAGGAAATACTTAGATCGGATAAGATCATTAAAAAGATAAACAAATCATTATCTGAGAATGAGGAAATGCTTAGAAGTGTGTTTGATGCATCACCTTATTCAATATTGGTAATGGATTCAAATACTACAATTATTGATTGTAATAATGCCAGTTTAGCAATGTTCAATGCAAAGAATAAACGAGCCATCCTTAACAAGAAAATTGAGAATTTAATAATTATGGAAGACTCGAGTGCGATACTGGATAATTTGAACAAAACGAATGGCAGAAAATTATTGAATAAACTTGAATGTACGCTCAAGAAAAATGACGATACCACTTTCAATGCTGAAATTTCCAGTAGTATAATCAAAGATTCGTCAGGAAAATTAAAAGCCTATTTGCTGATCATAACTGACATTACTGAGCGTCAGAACTTCATTAAAAGTCTTAAAGAAGCAAAAATAGAAGCAGAAGAATCGGACAGGTTGAAAACCGCTTTTCTTGCCAACATGTCGCATGAAATACGAACTCCCATGAATTCAATTATTGGTTTTTCCAATTTATTGAATGAGCCGGAATTACAGCACAATAAAAAACAAGAGTACCTTCAGCATATTTTACACAGCAGCAACCTATTGTTAAAACTTATAGATGATATCATTGATATTTCAAAGATCGAGGCCGGACAATTGAATGTTAACATTGTTGAGTGTAGAATAAACCCATTATTAAAGGAGGTTTTTAACTCATTTAATGAACCAAACAAAAAAAGCAATGTAGAACTTCGGTTAAATTTACCACCGGAGAGCGACCTTTTCTATTTCAGGACAGACCTTCTCAGGATTCGTCAAATTCTTTCAAATTTGATTGGTAATGCATTGAAATTTACAGAAGAGGGATTTATTGAAATTAGCTATAGAATAGATGACAGTAAAAGCAAACCTTATATTGAGTTTTGTATTAAAGATACAGGTATAGGTATTCCTAAAAACAAGCAGGAAATAATATTTGACAGGTTCAGGCAAATTGATGAATCAAGAACACGCAGGTTCGGAGGAACCGGTTTGGGACTGGCCATTTCAAAACGTCTTGTGGAAGTATTAGGAGGCGACATATGGGTTGATTCTGAGCCGAAAAAGGGTTCCACATTTTATTTTACTTTACCATTTGAAAATGGTGCAGAGAAAGACAGCATTGTTATTGAACAATTTCAGGCAGGGAAATTTAACTGGAAGGGAAAAACCATTTTGATTGCAGAGGATGAGAACTCAAATTTTGAATTAATAAAGGCAACGATCTATAAAACCAAAATTAAAATTGTAAGGGCACATAATGGTGAAGAGGCTGTTGCTGCTGTTAAAAAGAATAAAGTGGATATTGTTTTAATGGATATCCGTATGCCTGTTATGAACGGATATGATGCAACAAGGCTGATCAAATCAACGAATCCTGAACTGCCTGTAATTTCAATTACGGCTTATGCCATGTCGGAGGATGAATCGAAAAGTATTGATGCGGGTTGTGATAAATATATTTCGAAACCAATAAAACCGGGAAAACTTCTTGAGCTGATCAATGAGTTTTTATAGACATTTCTGAATTCTAACGTCTTTCGCTGAGTTTTTGAATAATAATCCCACTGATAATAAAAGTAAGTCCAATTATTGTCGATAACAAGATTTTTTCCCCAACTACATTTCTAATGATTATAAGTGAAATAAACGGTGATAGATAAACCAGGTTTGAAACACGGGCAGTATTGACTGATAGTTTCAAAGCTTTAAGCCACAAAAAATAGGTTAGCCCCATTTCAAAAAGTCCGATGTAAACCGCTCCTGCTAATCCTTTCATTGTTATATTTAAGTCCGAAAATATTAAAACAACAATCAGGATATAAACCGAACCAAACAAAAAGTTTAAAAGCAGTTTTACAACTTCATCCCTTTTATCTTTAATATTGAATATCCAGTACAACGCCCAGAATATGCTACTGCTTACTGCCAAAAGAACTCCCAGAGGTTCACGAAATTCAAGGGATGCAATTTTACCTTCGGTTGAAATAATTATGATCCCAAAAAAGCTAATGAAGATTGCAACTATACTTACCCAATGAATCTTCTGCTTCAACATTGGAATAGATAACAAAACAAGTGTTATGGGCCAGATGTAATTCAGGGTACCCGCTTCCTGTGCTTTTAGTAAGGTGTAAGCTTTTAGCAATACGATGTAATACAGGAACGGATTGAGAAATCCTAACAAGGAAGAATTAATAACATCACGTTTTGTTGTTTCTTTTATTAAATGAAACTTCTTTTGAGATACCAGCAAAACAAACAAAACAAAGCATGAGAATATTGAAGAAAATAATAATAGTTGAAGAAAATCAAGATAATTTAAAGTGACCTTAAAGGCGGAGGCTATTGTTGACCAAAACAGAACCGCAGAGATTGCAAATAAATATGCCCGGTTTTGATTTGTCATTTAAAATATCTTTTTAAGTTCCATACGAATCACTCTGTATGTATAAACGATTTTATTCCTAACATGATCCCGTAATGCAAAATTCAGAAAATGACTTATAAATTCACGGTGAATTCTTTTATATAGGAACCAATAGTCGATAAACTTTTCCAATCTGTACCGGTATGAAGAATAATAAACACTGTCGGAGTCAATCATGCAGGAAATTCTATAAATATGCAAAGGGGCACTAATAGCAATTATAGAATTAAAATT
>JAIOTR010000527.1 GCA_021106665.1 Bacteroidales bacterium | reverse complement strand
TAGCAAAGGTAAAAAAAACGTTTCAAATATAGATAAAAACAATTGAAATGATAAAATTGTTTTCCACAGAAAAAAGTTAATAATCCCTCTGTCATTCATTTGCTGAAAAAATGAACTATTGATAATCCTTTTTGTTTCTTTGCATAATACTATTTTATTGGGACTTGAGTTAGTTTGACTTGATGAAGGATCTTACCAAGGGTAAAGAAAGTAAATTGATACTGCAGTTTGCAACTCCTATGCTGTTAGGCAATGTTTTCCAGCAGCTTTATAATATTGTGGACAGCATTATCATCGGTAACTTTATTGGCAAGGAAGCGCTTGCCGCCGTTGGGGCCTCTTTCCCAATAATATTTGTTCTGATCTCGTTGGTCATCGGCTTTGGGACAGGGGCTACTATAATAATTGCCCAGTATTTTGGTGCAAAGCAATTAGAAAAAGTTAAACGTACCATTGATACCCTTTACATTTTCCTGTTTTTTGCTTCCATTATTTTAACCATCATCGGAATCACATTCAGTGGGCCATTATTCAAACTAATACAATTACCGGAAGACGTATTTCCGTATGCCCGTTTATATTTAAATATTTATTTATCCGGACTGATTTTTTTCTTTGGATTTAATGGGACAGCTGCTATCCTTAGAGGACTTGGCGATTCTAAAACACCTTTATATTTTCTTGCAATATCAACGATAACAAACATAATTCTTGACTTGTTATTTGTTTTAGTTTTTGATTGGGGCATTGCAGGTGTGGCTGTAGCAACTGTAATATCCCAGGGAGGTGCATTTGTCAGCGCAATTATTTATCTGAACAGGACACATCAGATAGTGAAGTTGGCTATATCCAAACTTATTTTTGACCGTGAGATATTTAATCAAAGTGTCAGGATCGGTCTTCCATCAGGACTTCAGCAAACTTTTGTGTCTATTGGTCTAATAGCACTTGTATGGATTGTAAACTTGTTTGGAACCAATGTTATTGCTGCCTATTCCATTGCTATGCGTATCGATTCCCTGGCTTTAATGGCCGCCATGAATTTTGCAGCAGCCCTTTCAACTTTTGTCGGCCAGAATTTAGGTGCAAATAAACCGGAAAGGGTTAAGGCAGGCCTAATGGCCACACTTAAGATGACCACTGTGGTGTCTGTTTCAATCACTGTTATGGCCATTCTTTTTTCAAGAAACCTGATGGGTATATTTACACAGGATGCTGAAGTAATTGGAATAGGAGCGGAGTACCTGATTATTGTTAGCTCATTTTATATATTGTTTTCAACACTCTTTGTGATTAATGGTGTGATGCGGGGTGCCGGAGACACACTTATTCCCATGTTTATTACACTTTTTGCCCTGTGGTTCGTCAGGATACCAATTGCTTATTTTCTATCGCAGGAAATAGGGGTAACAGGGATCTGGTGGGCAACACCCATAGGCTGGTTCCTCGGTATGATAATGGGTATCTTGTACTATTTATCCGGACGATGGAAAAAGAAAGTGATCGTAAAACCAGAGACTTTAGAATATTAATATTCCGGGTGTATAATTTGTTTAATTATTGTCGGTTAGAATTGTTTTCAATTCCAAAGTGCTTTAATACACGCAATACTCTTAAAGTATTCCATCTGCTTGGTTTCCCGACTTTCTCCATGTCAAAATGAATCTGTCCGGGATGATTTGCCTGAAGCAACCACCTGTTATCCTTCCTTTTTTTCTTGATCAAAACGTCCATGGCAGGTTTCATCCTCTCATCCCATTTTGATCCCGAATATTGAAAATAATCTAACGCTTTGAGTATATCGTATTTCCATCTGCACGGATAAGACAATCTGAGAAAGTCCGTGTGAATAATATCTCCTGTTTTGTCGGAAAGGAACAAGTGATGTAGCAGAATGAACTCTTTGGATGACCGTTCTGCTTTCTTCAGTTCATCTAATCGATAGGTATACCCGTTAAACTCATATTCAGTAATACCTTCCAATACGGAAAGGGTTGAATGCAAGGAGCTATGTTTTGCTCCAGACCTGTTTGATCTGCAATTGAATCCACCATCGGCCATGCATTGGGTCAAGATAAAGTCAATGATTGATTTAAGTTTTTTCTCGTCTGTTCTGAAATATGATGCATAGTTCAGGAACATGCCATTTAAGCACACATCACTGTTTTGAATAGTGTCAGAGGGGTTGATACCACCATCATTCCCCTTCTCTCCGGAGGCTATCATATCAACTGATTCCCGTATGAGGAAATTATCGGGAGAAATGTAAAGATTTCGCAGATCAAGAAGGGTATAATGGGTTGAAGTCCATTTTGGCTGATAAAACTTTCTTCCCCAGTTGCCGTCTTTCCTGCGCCTGACCAAAAAATCGACTCCCCATCCTTCAATCTCAATTCTATTCCTCAAATCCTCACGTTCTATTGAAAGCAATTCTCGTTTTACCTGGTATTGTATGGAGACATCACCTTCAAGAAGCCATTTAATTATTTCGTCATTATTCATTTCAATTGCAGCCAACTATTATTAAACTGTTTTCTTCCATATTCAATCATCTCTTCAGAGCGGTGGTATTCAAATAAATCACAGGCATGTTTCGATATTTGAACCAGGATATCGGGTTTGTATTTTTCAATGGCGTGTTGAGTTAACTTCATTTGCATTGCATAAATCGATTCCGTTATCAAATCAAAATAACCAAGGTGTTTACTATTATTATTTTTGAAGAATTTCGACCATTTTGTATTAATTAGTTCTTTCGCTTTTAAATATGTGGTATCATGAGATTCCTGATAACTAAAAGATGCCGGTTTTTGATAAGGAATGTCTGAGTTTAAATTCACCGCAATTAAAATATCACTATTTTTTATTTCGACACAACTTATCGGTAATGGATTTAAAACACCTCCGTCAACGAGTTCCATATTGTTGATGGTTAATGGCTTTAGAATAGTAGGAATAGAAACTGATGCACGTATAGCATTAATAATATTACCCGACTTAAAAACAACCTCTTCATGTTTAAGTATATCAACAGCTACTACCGTAAAAGGAATATCCAGCTCTTCAATATTTACATCTTCAATGAACCTATTTAGCTGGTTAAAAACTTTTTCACCCTTTATTAAACCATTTTTACTAATGGCAAAGTCCATTAATTTAATTATATCAATTTTACCAATCCGGGTAATCCAGTCCTTAAATTCAGGCAATTTCCCTGATACATAAACACCTCCGATAACCGATCCTATTGAAGTTCCTGCAATGGAAGTAATATTAAAGTCATTTTTCAATATTTCCTCAATGACTCCTATATGTGCCATTCCTCTTGCGCCCCCACCTGATAATACCAATGCAGCATTTATTTTCTTATTTGCCATAATCAAAATTTCAAAGTGTCGTCAAATTATTAAGAGTAAATATTTCAACTTCCTCAACGAAACTATCAATGTATGAGCAAACTGAAAGTTTATAATTTTCGTCGATGTTATATTGCCTAATATAAATAGGTTCAATTGAATTGGATGAGCTTTCTTTTAGATTGTATCGATTATTTTTATGAAATATTGTAAATGAATCAAGCGACCGGGTCAATCCTGTACCGATCAACTTGAGATAACTTTCTTTCATAGTCCATAAATCGAAAAAATATTCTTGTTTTTCTTTGCCACTCTTTTCATTTAAACTTAAAAATTCCTCAGTGGAAAAAAATCTCTCAGCAATCCTGTAATTAATCTTTTTTATTTTTTCGATATCTATCCCAACCTCCTTTTTTGCAAAAGCAAAAACAACCCAGTCACCGGAATGGGACAAATTAAAATGATTATTCCTGACAGTTATGAAAGGTTTTCCTATATCTGTTTTTTTAAATATTATTTTGTTTGTGGGGATGGAAAGTTTGTTGCTTAACACTTTCCTCGAAATCAACTCACCCAAAAGCGATCTCTGAGCTCCCTGTACACGCTTAAACCTGTTTATTATTTCCTGGCAGGAAAGAGGTAGGAGTGATAACAGATGCTCCTTTTGTTTCAGGAAAACTTCCTCACTTACTAATCTTATAGCATATACTTCAACCATAAATTAATGTAATTTAGAAATCCACATTCTTGGAGGGTGGATTTTAATATTTTCCGAAAGGCATGATATACAAAGGTTCTTCATTATCTGGCAGAAGCATTACCATGCTTACCATTTTGTCTGTAAATGCACCTACAGCACATGTGCCCATATTTAATGCATAAGCTTGTAAATACACATTTTGTGCTGCATGTCCTAAGTCCATGCAAACATATCGTTCACGACCACGTTCACCATATTTTTGAGTTGTCCGTCTAAATATAGCAGTGTACACAATGGATGCCGGAGCTTGCTCAATGAACTCCTGGTCAAGAGCTGCTTCAGCCAGTTCTCTTCTAATATCTCCTTCTGAAACCAATTCCAATAAATGTCCATTTGGAATGTACTTATAAATACCCTTTTTAAGCCCATCTACATACCCGGAAACTAAATATAACTCCAATGGAAACAAAGCCCCTGCAGAAGGCGCTGTTCTCAATCCCCCTCTTAAAAATGCCGGGTTATCCCGATCCTCGGTTATTCCATATGCAGCCCATAGTATTTGAGAAACTTGTTCTAAACTCAAAGGCTCATTCAAAAATTCCCTTAAAGACCTTCTGTTCTGTAATGCTTCTTCTACTGAAATTTCCGATTCCAATCTTGGATCAGGCAGTTTAATCATGTTTTCGTTTTGAGGGTTCAAACCAGTATTCATTTCTTTAAAATTTTGACTGTTCCAGTTAAAAGAAACCAGTAATACAAAGATAGAAAATACAAATGGCCTGAAATAGAAATACTTTTTTATTTTCATTTTGTAGATTTTTTTGATATCGAACTGACATAATTATTTTCATGTAAATTTACACAAAATGCTCGAAAAAATTTATACTGATGTTTCCCTGCCCGCCAGTAGACTTTTGGCAGGCGGTTCTGACGCTAAAATATATTTTTTTCAGAGAAATTATATTGTAAAAAATTAAATGAACCTTTTGCAATTAATTCTAAATTTGTGAATTTAAACTTATCCTTTTGATGAAAAACCGAATAATAGAGATGTGGCAAAAGAATCCGCTAAAACTTATTCTTTTCCTGGCCATTTTTACTCGGCTTATCGCTACCATTTTTTCAAAAGGGTTTGGAATGCACGACGACCATTTTCTTGTTATTGAAGCAGCTCAAAGCTGGATTGATGTACCTGATGATAATGTATGGCTGCCGGGAGGCAGAGCGGATGCAGTACCTTCAGGACACAGTTTTTTTTATGTAGGCTTACATTATTTAATCTTTCTTTTTCTTGAATTCCTGAGAATATTTGATCCGCAAGCAAAAATGTTCATCATCCGTTTGTTGCATGGGGCTTTTTCGCTTATAACAGTATATCTCGGTTACAAAATTGCTTTCAAAATCTCAAATCAGAAAACTGCCGGAATTGTAGGTTTATTATTAGCCGTATTATGGTTTATGCCTTTTTTGAGTGTAAGGAATCTGGTGGAAATTGTCTGTATCCCGTTTTTGATGTATGGAACCTGGTTGTTAATTAAAAAGGAGGATGAAAAAACATCGTACTCAATGGTCTTTTTTGCGGGTATTATTTTGGGACTGGCATTTTCTGTACGATTCCAAACAATCATCTTTGCTTTTGGACTTGGTTTAACCTTATTGATAAGGATGAGATGGATTAAAGCACTTGTGTTTGGCCTTGGTTTTTTCATTTCTATTGCAATTGTGCAAGGTGGAATTGATCTTCTCTTATGGGGCAGGCCTTTTGCCGAACTTGAGGAATATGTGAGGTATAACATTGAAAATGCAACAACCTATATCACAAACTCCTGGTACAATTATATTTTACTTATACTTGGGGCTTTAATCCCGCCTTTAAGCATATTGATTTTCATTGGGTTTTTCTGGTCATGGAGAAAGCATTTGATACTTTTTTTACCCTCTTTTATTTTTTTATTGTTCCATACATTTTTTCCGAATAAGCAGGAGAGGTTTATTTTTCCAATTATTCCTTTTATCATCATATTGGGAATTGTTGGATGGGGTAATATTGTTGGTAAACTTAGATTTACATCCTTTACTCAAAACCTTCTGAAATCATTCTGGATATTTTTTTGGGTAATCAATTTAATTTTGCTTTTGGTATTTTCAACAATGTATTCCAAGAAATCAAGGGTGGAGTCAATGACCTATTTGTCAAAATACGACAATATTAAATCTCTTGTGCTTGAAGATACTTACAGCAATGGTGTCAAAATCCTACCCATGTTTTATATGGGTGAATGGATAAATTATTTTGAAGTGACAAAATCCCGCCCGTTAACTAAATTGCCGGAGAAAGTACTATCTGATCAGGAATTCCAACCCAGGTTTATTTTATTCTTCAATGAGAATGATGTTGATAAAAGGGTTGTTCAAATAAAAGAAGTTTTTCCGAATATTGTATATGAAACAACAATTGAACCGGGACTGGTAGATAAAATTTTATATTGGCTCAATCCCAGAAATTCAAATCTTACTATCACCATTTACAGGAATGAGGATTTTTTCCAATAGTTAAGGATATGGACAAAACGAAGATTAAAAACAGGATAGAAGAAATCACTGACAAAATCAATGAGCATAATTATAATTATTATGTATTGGCAAAACCGGTGATCAGCGACTTTGATTTTGATATGTTGTTGGAGGAACTGGATAAACTTGAAAGTGAAAATCCTGAGTTTGTATTACCCGATTCACCAACACAAAGAGTTGGGGGTGATATTACCAAGGAATTCAAGCAGGTGAAACATACCTATCCAATGTTGTCACTATCAAATACATACTCTGAGGATGAAATCCGGGATTTTGAAAATCGGATAAAAAAGATACTGGAACAGAAAGTTGAATATGAATGTGAATTAAAATATGATGGTGCATCCATCAGTCTTACTTATATCAAAGGAATGCTTCTCAGGGCAGTAACCAGGGG
>JAIOTR010000200.1 GCA_021106665.1 Bacteroidales bacterium | reverse complement strand
CCAATCCTGGTGAAGTATGCAGGTTTGCCCGTATGGAATCCTTCGCCCTGAATGGTATAAAAATCTTCCATCAGGGGAAGAGCCAGGCCTTTTTCCAGAAGTGTAAGATCTGTCAAATCAGGAAGATTAATGTTTACTCATTAATATGCTTTAAAACTTCTTCAATATTTAATTGATAAATTGCCTGATCAAAAGTGTCAGTTCTCTCCGCTGAAAAAACCACATTCTCACTATTCAACCAAGTTATTCCTTCGGTTTGTGCATTTTTCATCCGGACTAATTCAATGCGATAAATTTTGCCCTTGTCCAACTTATTTCCATCAAAATTATCAAAATAAAAGATAAAAGGAATTTTATCCTTATAACCAATGATGACCAGATTTTTATTGTCTTCATTGTAATCTGCTCCTGTTGCCAATCCGTCAACATTGTATGAACTTATGTGATCCAGTTGGTATTGGCCAGGAGTTTTGGGCAATTTATACATCCTGGTTTTACCATTGACCCAGTTTTTGGAAAAAATAATCAGTGAATCACCAAAACTGATCATTGATTCGCAATCAAAATCATTTTTGCGATTTTTAATTTTAAATGTTTCCTGGTCATTATATGAAAATTCAATTATTTCAGCATTTACTTTGGTTTTCTTTTTTAAGCCTATTGGTTTCTTCTCTATTTTATAAATCTTTAAATTTTTCCTGTTTCCCAGGTTGTTTCCAAAGTCACCTATGTAGATATACTTTTTATCTTGAGTAATATCTTCCCAATCGTGATTCTCAGCATTTTCGAGTATTACTGTTTGACTGATTTTTCCCGTTTCCTTATCAATTTTATAGAGTTCGGGTTTTCCACCACTATCATTAAATGTCCAGATATGTTTTCTAAAATATATTACACCGGAGGTTTCATTCACTTTTTTATGCAATGGGCTGTATTCAGCAGGAGCAGCAGGGTATTGGATAATTGTGTATCCTTCACTCAATTGCTGTGAGGATAGATTCGAGGACAGAGCCGCAAAAACAAATAGAAACTGAATTTTAATAATAATTGATTTCATGAGAATGTTATTAAGTGATAAACAAGTATTACTATCCATAAATCTCTTTCTTATGAGCCTTTAAGGTATTCATCAAGAGTGATACAATTGTCATTGGTCCAACCCCACCCGGAACAGGAGTTATATATGAAGCATTTTTAGAAACTTCATCAAATTTCACATCGCCTACCAATCTAAATCCCGATTTGGTTTTATCAGAAGGAACCCTGTGAATTCCAACATCAATAACCACAGCATCCTTTTTGACCATGTCTTCGGTTACAAATTCAGGTTGACCCATTGCAACAATCAAAATATCTGCGCTTTTTGCAATTTGCCTGAGATCTTTTGTCCGGCTATGACATACGGTTACCGTAGCATTTCCCGGATAAGTTTTCCTGGATAATAGAATACTTATGGGAGATCCAACGATATGACTCCTTCCAAGTACCACACAATGTTTGCCTTGTGTTTCAATTTTTGATCTTTCCAATAATTGCAATATTCCATAAGGCGTAGCAGGAATATAAGCTGGAAGATTCAAGGCCATTCTTCCAAAATTCATAGGATGGAATCCATCTGCATCTTTTGCAGGATTGATTCGATCAATTATTTTTTTCGCATCAATATGATCCGGAAGTGGCAATTGCACAATAAAACCATCAACCTGATCATCATTATTTAAATAATCAACCACTTCAAACAATTCATTTTCAGTAACAGTTGCGGGCAATTGATACAATGATGAAACTATACCAACTTCTTTACAAGCCTTTTCCTTTGCCTTTACATAAGTATGGCTTGCAGGATCATCTCCAACAAGTACAGCTGCCAAATGCGGTCCATCTTCCCCATTATCAATCATGACACCAACTTCAGCAGCAATTTCATTTTTTATTTGTTGAGCAATTTCTTTCCCGTCGATCAATTTCATTTTTTTGTGCTTAAAAGTTTATTGAGGATTTACTAAAAAAAAATGCTTAGTGCAAATTGATGTAGTCTTGATTTAACCATTTGACCAATTCATAGATTAAACCAATTCACAAATTTACCTCCCTGGCATTTTATTCATATTCGACATGGCCCTCATCAGGTTTTTGCCCTTTCCGCCAGACATCATTTTCATCATTTTTTGTGTTTCGGCAAATTGTTTTATCAATTGGTTTACTTCCTGAATATCCGAACCACTTCCAGTGGCAATTCTTCTTCTACGGCTACCGTTCAGGACTTTTGGATTTTCCCGTTCTTCAGCTGTCATTGAGTATATAATTGCTTCAATCCCTTTAAAAGCATCATCATCAATATCCATATTTTTAACAGCTTTCCCAACTCCCGGGATCATGCCCATCAGATCTTTTACATTACCCATCTTTTTAATTTGCTTTATCTGGTTAAGAAAGTCATTAAAGTTGAATTGGTTCTTGGCAATCTTTTTTTGCAACTTCCTTGCTTCGTCAACATCAAATTGTTCCTGGGCACGTTCAACCAAAGACACAATATCACCCATTCCAAGAATCCTGTCGGCCATACGACTTGGATGGAAAATATCAATAGCATCCATTTTTTCACCTATCCCAACAAACTTAATGGGCTTATTAACAACTGCCTTAATGGTCAGAGCCGCACCTCCGCGTGTATCACCATCCAGCTTTGTAAGTACCACTCCTTCATAATCCAACTTTTCATTAAAAGCTTTGGCTGTATTCACCGCATCCTGACCGGTCATAGAGTCAACTACAAATAAAGTTTCCTGAGGATTTACAGTTTGCTTGATGGAAGTAATCTCATTCATCATTTCCTCATCAATTGCAAGTCGTCCCGCAGTATCAATGATAATGACATTGTATCCGAATTCTTTTCCATGAGAAATTGCATGTTTCGCAATCTTTACCGGATTTTTACTATCCTCTTCAGTGTACACTTTAACACCTACCTGCTCACCTAAAACCTTTAACTGATCGATGGCTGCCGGACGGTATACATCGCCTGCAACCAATAAAGGATTCCTTCCCTTTTTGCTTTTCAGATAATTCGCAAGTTTAGCCGCAAAAGTGGTTTTACCTGAACCCTGTAAACCTGCAATAAGAATAATCGCAGGATTGCCTTTTATATTTAGCTCCTCTGATTCTGACCCCATTAATTCAGCCAATTCATCATGAACGATTTTTACCATGAGCTGGCCGGGAGAAACAGAAGTTAAAATTTTCTCACCAAGCGCTTTTTCCTTTACAATATTTGTAAAATCTTTCGCTATCTTATAACTCACATCAGCATCCAACAGGGCTTTTCTTACCTCCTTTAATGTTTCTGCTACATTAATCTCAGTAATGTGTCCATGCCCCTTTAGAATCTTAAACGATCTTTCCAGCTTTTCTGATAAACCTTCAAACATATTCCTATCAATTTTGAGAGTGCAAAATTAGTAAAAAATACTGTGTAATATATTGTATACAACACTGAGATTACATTTTGATCAATATTAAAAACACCACAAAATGAATATTTCAATTTTAAGAAATAGTCCCAAATGAATAATCTTTTCCAAATTTGAGAAAGCGTACATTTTCCATATTACTGATTTAGTGCAGTTTACATATTTGTACAGTTTTTGAAAATACCATATCAGAAAATATTTGAATATTACATAATGAAAAATAAAATGGAAAATCTGGAAAATATCACACAAGGAGATTTGGAATTACAAGTTAAAGACGCATACTGTATTATTAAGAATAAACAAGATGGTTTTTATTGGGTTATTAATCTTGAAGACCATCCAAATTCATTTTTGTTAGACCAATCATTCCAAAACTTCTTGCCTTCGCAGATGAAGGAAGATCAAGAAACTATGGTAATTTTCCAGCCGACCATTTAACTAGTAGCTTTTTTTCTTCATATTTCTTAATTATCAAGCAAGCCTGGAATATTCGGGCTTGTTTGGTATATTTGCATTCCAAATAGCATGGGACTTTTCTCAAATATTAAAATAATCTCAGGAGGACAAACAGGTGTAGACAGGGCAGCCCTTGATTTTGCCATTGCCAATAGCATTGATTGCGGAGGCTGGTGTCCAAAAGGAAGGAAAGCAGAGGATGGTTTAATTCCTGAAAACTACCCATTAATTGAAACACAATCTGACAAATATCCCGAACGCACAGAAAAGAATATCGTTAAAAGCGATTGCACACTTATCATATATAAAGAAAAGTTCGATCCCGGAACAGCCATAACCTTAAACCTGTGTAAAAGAAATAATAAACCGGTGTGGGTACAAAAGCTGGAAAATCCATTCAGTAAATATGAATTTAGAAAGTGGCTTCAAAAAAACGACTGTAAAATTTTAAACTTTGCCGGACCAAAGGAAAGTTTTTCTCCAGGAATTTATAAAATGACACTGAAATTTATCAACCAATTGCCTTCCTTAGAAGGCTTTTAACATTCGATCATTTCCATTTAGGTCTGTTTTGATTATTATTTTAAATCCTGCATCTGTAAATATTTGTGCTGTTTCCTTAGCCAGGTATTGATTTATTTCGCAATATACACAACCCTTGTTTCTTAGATATAATTTAGCAAAATTAGCTATTGCCTTATAAAATAAAAGGGGATCACTATCATCAACAAAAAGTGCAGTGGCTGGCTCATAATCCAGCACATTCTTTTTCATAGCCTTCTTTTCTGAATTTCTAACATAAGGTGGATTACTTACTATGATGTCATAGTTTTTCAGACTAGTCCGTGATTTACTATCCAAAATATCCAATTGTTTGAAATTAACCTCAACATTATTCTCTACTGCATTTTTCTTAGCAACAGCCAAGGCACTAATTGACAGGTCAACTGCATCAACAGCTAAATCAGGAATATTCTTCTTTAAAGTAATTGCAATGCAACCGGAGCCAGTTCCGATCTCCATTATTGATATTTCTTTTCGATCTAAATTCTCCTTAATGATCCAATCTACAAGTTCTTCAGTTTCAGGGCGGGGAATCAAGACATCAGGATTTACAATAAATGGAAGGCCATAAAATTCTGCCTTTCCCAAAATGTATTGAATGGGTTTGTGATTTAGCAAGTCTTTTACACCAAAATGAACCTTTAGAAGTTGGGATTCGTTAACTAAGCGTTCCTTATCTAAAAATATTTCTGCTTTAGTCAATCCACAAAACTCATCCAAGAGCATATAAAGAAATATATCCGCCTCACGCTCGTCATAATCTTTGAACAATTTTCGCTTGTAAAAACTTCGAATGTCACCAATCTTATTGGATATAACTTCCATCTATCGAAAATAACTAAAAAATTGTAATTTTGGTCAAATTTATAAATCTTATGCCATAATATATGAAAGGTGACATTTTAATTATAGACGACAACCATCGGAAAGCAGCTACACAAGTGGTGAAATTCATATTAGATGAAATAAAAAACTCAGAAAATAAATATGTGATCACTGTTGCCGGTGAATCAGGAGCTGGCAAATCTGAAATTGCTGCTTCCATTGCCGAAAAATTGAAAGAGCACAATATTAAAAGTTTTGTTTTTGGCCAGGATGATTATTTCGTCTATCCGCCGAAAACAAATGCCAGACAAAGAGAAAAGGATATTTCATGGGTCGGAATTCAGGAGGTTCATCTGGATTTACTTGATCAAAATCTGGAAGCAGTTTTAAAAGGATTTACTTCCTTAACAAAGCCTCTGGTTGATTTTGATGCTGATAAAATTGGTGAAGAAGTTGTAAACCTGAAAGACTACAAAGCTTTAATTGCTGAAGGAACTTATACGACCTCTTTAAAAAATGTGAACTGTAAAGTTTTTATCGACCGGAATAAAATGGATACCATTGAATCGAGAAAAAAAAGAGCCAGAGAAAAACAAGATGAATTTCTTGATCAGATATTAACAATTGAACATGAGATTATATCAAAACATAAAACTTTAGCCGATATTGTTATCAGTAAAGAGTTTGAAGCTAGAAAAGTAAAATAGTTAAATCTGTTGAATCTGTTAAATTGGGAAGACACAAATTCGACCGGTTTAACCAATTCAACTAATACAACAAAATATGAGTAACTGGAAATATAAAAACATCGCATTATTAAGTACACATGGGTATTTTGATCCTGTTCCAATTTTAGGAAGAACTGATACAGGTGGCCAGGTAGTTTATGTATTGGAAATGGCTAAAGCCATTGCACGGCATGGAATAAAGGTAGATATTTATACCCGTTGGTTTGAAAAAGAAAAATTACAAGCCGATCCGGTACCCGGCCATCCCAATGTGAGAGTCGTTAGAATACCGGCAGGCGATTGGGAGTTCAGACCAAAGGAATTTATCTATGAGTTGCTGCCTGAATTAACTGAAAATATGATCCGGTACATCAAAGATAATAATCTGGATTATGATCTTTACCATGGCCATTATGTAGATGCTGGGATTGTTACTCTGGATGTAGCAAAAGTTTTTACTAAACCTCCTTATTTTACAGCACATTCACTTGGAGCCTGGAAACAAGATCAAATGGGTGGTGATCCTGACGAAATGGAAAAGAAGTTCAATTTCAAACACAGGATTGCAGAAGAAATTAGAGTTTTTGATGCAGTAAATGCTCAAAACATGACTTCGGTTGTTCAGCTTGAAAAACTGCATGAATTATATAATTATTATAATGATAATATTGAAATTATTTCTCCAGGTGTGGATATACACCGTTTTAAAATTCCGACTGAAGATGAATTAAATGCTCCTACTACATTACCAAAAAAATACATTTTCTGTTTAAGCAGAATAGATACGAACAAAGGTCATGATCTTTTATTAAAAGCCTTTGCACTTGTTAAAGATGTAGTAAAGGATGTTGACCTGGTTATTGGAGGGGGATCACCAAATCCTAAACCAAGAGAGCAAGGGGTATTTGACATGATGCATAAAATCATTGACGAAGAAAACATGAAAGACCGGGTTATATTTATCGGTTATGTAGATGATGATAAAATGGCACAATATTACCAGCAATCCGAACTTTTTGTTTTGCCTTCATTATTTGAACCTTTCGGAATGACTACCCAGGAAGCCATGGCATGTGGAAAACCTGTTGTAGCTTCAAAGTTTGGAGGAATCAGAAATGTAATTACAAACGAAAAAGATGGCATGTTGGTAGATGCTGCCAATCCTCAAGAATTTGCCGATGCAATGATCAAAATACTTAAAAATCCGGACTTCAAGCAAAGTTTAGGGCAATCTGCATATGATCTCATTCAAAGAGAATACAGTTGGGAAGCCATTGCAGATACATTTTTGAATTTTTATCAGAAATATGAATAAGTTTAAAAATACCTTTTAATACCTTTTATATGTTTAAGGTCACAAATTGTGACCTTAAAAGACAAACTATGGAAAGTCTAGCTCCAAAAGAGGAATTTATTGCTGATAAAATTTACAAAATCAGGGGATATAAGGTTATGCTAGATAATGACCTGGCTACGCTTTATGGAGTGGAAACCAAAGCATTAAAACAACAGGTTAGAAGAAACATTGATCGATTTCCTGAAGATTTCATGTTTGAAATTACGAAAGAAGAATACCTTAACTTGAGGTCACAAAT
>JAIOTR010000440.1 GCA_021106665.1 Bacteroidales bacterium | reverse complement strand
TTTTATACTGATTCAAAACCCTATTTTGAAATAATTGAAAAATACAATTTGCAGGACTCAGTGATCATGTCAAATGATTTTATTCCGGATGGTGATGTTGCCAAATATTTCTGTGCTTCCGACATCGTTGTTCAACCATATAAGAATGCAACACAAAGTGGTGTTACTCAAATTGCCTATCATTTTGACAAACCAATGATCACAACCAATGTTGGAGGTTTGGCCGAGATTGTTCCAAATGGTAAAGTGGGTTATGTAATTGAACCTGATAGTAATCATTTGGCAGATGCAATTTTAAAATTTTACGATCAGGAGAAAGAATCTGAATTCATCAAAAATGTGGTTATTGAGAAACAAAAATATTCATGGGATAATATGATAGAAACCATTGATGAAGTAATTGAAAAATCAAATATTGAAAAATGATAATTCGAAGTAAAGCACCCTTAAGATTAGGTTTAGCAGGAGGAGGAACAGATGTTGCCCCTTACTCCGATCTTTACGGTGGCGCCATCCTGAATGCAACCATCAGTATGTATGCCTACGCTACCATACAGCCCCGAAAAGACAATAAGATCGTTTTAAATTCATTGGATAAAAAACAACGGTTTGAATTCGATAGCACTAAGCATCTTGAGATTGACGACAAATTTGACCTTGCCAAAGGAATTTATAACCGGGTTGTAAAAGATTTCACAAAAAAATCTTTATCATTTGAACTAACCACTTTTGTAGATGCACCACCGGGATCAGGCCTTGGAACATCTTCCACATTGGTTGTTGCTATATTAGGCGCTTTCGCAGAATGGTTACAGCTTCCTCTTGGAGAATATGACCTGGCTCACCTCGCTTATGAAATTGAACGTATTGATTTGAACATGGCCGGCGGTAAACAAGACCAGTATGCAGCTACTTTTGGAGGGGTGAATTTTATGGAATTCTCAAAAGATGATAAGGTTATTGTGAACCCCTTACGTATCCGGTCTAAATATTTAAATGAACTGGCTTATAACCTGGTTTTATACAATACGAAAACCAGCCGCTTATCATCAAAGATCATTGAAGATCAAGCGAAAAATATAATACAAAAGAATGAAGCTTCCATTGAAGCCACACATAAATTAAAACAGCAGGCCATCATGATGAAAGAAGCCATCCTGAAAGGAGAATTGGATAAAATCGGCGAGATACTGGATTTTGGCTGGCAAAATAAAAAATTGATGGCCAAACAAATTACCAATAAGCTGATTGATGATATCTACAACTCAGCAATCAAAAATGGTGCATCCGGAGGGAAAATATCAGGTGCCGGTGGTGGTGGATTTATAATTTTTTATTGCCCGAACAATGCACGAATAAAAGTGATTGATGGATTGAGAAAGTTTGGCGGAGACCCACAACGGTATGAATTTACTACGTCGGGATTAACAACCTGGACGATATAAAAAGAATCAAGACACAAAAGCCAAGATAAAAGTAAAAAATAATCAGATTATATTAACTTTTGATCCATGGACAACTTGAAACTCAAAACACCGAACACTAAACACTGAACTGTAATAGCCAAAAGCTAAGTTCATTCATACGAAGGCGGGAAAGCCAATAGCTTACATAATGTACGACAAAACACTGATAGGAAAATTTCTGATTTGGCGGGCAAAGCATTTAAACGACCGTTATTTCGTGATTATCCTAAGTGCTATTATTGGCTTCCTGGCCGGTATTGCCGCTTATCTCCTGAAGTCTTCCGTATTTTACATTGAAAAACTACTTACTTCCAGGTTTGAATTTGACGAACAGAACTACTGGTTTGTAGTTTATCCGGCCATTGGAATAATCCTTACAGTCCTATTTATCAGGTATGTGATCAAAGATGAAACCAGGCATGGAATTCCCAGGATATTATATGTGATATCAAAGCTGGGAGGAAAGATGAAACAACATAAGATTTTCTCCTCCCTCGTGGGCGGTTCATTAACAGCAGGATTTGGAGGCTCCATTGGACTTGAGGCCCCGATCATCTCCACAGGGTCATCAATCGGATCAAGCCTGGGGCAGGTATTAAGGCTCAATTATAAAACCACAACTTTATTGATTGGATGTGGTGCTGCCGGAGCCATGGCATCCATTTTTACAACACCCATTGCAGCTGTTATTTTCAGTCTTGAAGTTTTGATGCTGGATCTAACTATTTCATCCATTATACCCCTTTTAATGGCATCTGCAACTGGAGCTATCACAACAAAAATTTTACTTGCCGAAAAGATCCTTATTCATTTTGAAGTTTCGGAACCCTTCGTTGTTCCGGATGTTCCATTTTACCTTTTTCTTGGGATTTTAACTGGTGTCGTTTCTTTATATTTTAACCGGATGACACACGCAGTAACAGCAAGGATGGAAGTCCTGAAAAATCCATACTTACGGGTCTTTACCGGTGTAACAATTTTGGGTATCCTCATATTTCTCTTTCCACCCTTATACGGTGAAGGGTATGATGCCATTCGCACCATAATTTCAGGTAATCCACTGGACTTGCTTAATAATAGTTTGTTTTATGCTTTCAGGGATAATGTGTGGTTTTTTGTAGTCTTTATCCTGCTTATCATGATTTTGAAAGTAGTTGCTACCACACTTACTATTGAGAGTGGTGGGATTGGAGGAATTTTTGCCCCCAGTGCTGTAACCGGTGGATTAGTAGGATTTGCTTTTGCAAGAATAATAAATGATATTGGGTTTGTAAAACCACTTTCAGAAAGTAATTTTACCCTTGTGGGAATGGCTGGTGTTCTCGGCGCCGTACTCCATGCGCCATTAACTGCTATCTTTCTTATTGCAGAAATGACCAATGGTTATGAATTGATAGTTCCATTAATGCTAACTTCTACCGTTTCATTTATTACCATTAAAACCTTTGACCCGCATTCTATTTTTACAAAAAGACTGGCTGAACGTGGAGAATTGCTTACACACCATAAAGACCAGGCAGTACTAACTCTCCTGAATGTTAAGGATGTTATTGATACCGATATACTAACCCTCAGCCCGGATG
>JAIOTR010000348.1 GCA_021106665.1 Bacteroidales bacterium | reverse complement strand
ACCCTGTCATACGCATGGTTTATTAATGCGGGCAGTAGCGGACCAGTATCCTATGTGCTTATTCTTGCATCAATTGTTTATATTGTGCTCACAAGAGGAGCCAACCGTGTTATAGCTGTGTCCGTTGTCTTTATTACCATTACCCTGCTATTTGTGTGGGAATACTTACATCCGGAAATAATTATTCAATATTCCGATGTTAATTCAAAATTTTTTGATATATATTTTACTGCGCTATTTAGCCTTGGACTTATCGCATTTATTGTCTCATATATAATGAATATTTATCATGATGAAAGGGAAATGGTAATAAAACAACGCGATCAAATAATAAAACAAAATGAAGAAATCAAGACTGCAGAAATGCAATTAATTCATCAAAAAGACCACCTGGAAGAAACAGTAAAAAAGAGGACAAAAGAATTAGAGGAAACAAACATACAATTAATAAAAGCCAAAGAGAAAGCAGAAGAGTCAGACAGGCTCAAGACGGCATTTTTATCAAATATGTCGCATGAAATCAGGACACCCATGAATGCCATCATCGGATTTGCTGATCTTCTAAGACAACCTAAAATTCAAAAAGAAACACATGATAATTATATTGATATTATTACCGGCAAAGGAAATCTCCTGATGAATATTATAAATGATATTATTGATATTTCGAAGGTTGAGGCTGACAAAATTGAGATAATCAAAGGCGCTTGTAAGATCAACGAAATGCTGGATGAGCTTTTTTTAACCTTTCACAAAACAAAAACTTTAGCCGGAAAATCGGAAGTTGATTTGCGTATAGTTAAACCTGAAAAGGAAAAAGAGGTAGTAGTTTTTACCGACCCTTTCAGGCTTAAGCAAATTATTTCCAATTTAATTGATAATGCATTAAAATTTACCCACAAGGGATATGTTGAAATTGGCTACTCAATTTTAAAAGAAAAAAACAAAAAAAATCTCAAATTTTACGTTAAGGACACCGGAATCGGGATTTCAGCTGATAAATTGGACATCATTTTTAAAAGGTTCCGTCAAATTGAAGATTCGCATACAAGAGAATTTGGAGGAACGGGTTTGGGATTAAGTATTTCGAAAAAACTTGTAGAATTGCTTGAGGGGGATATCAAGGTGGAATCAGAAATTGATAAGGGCAGTACTTTTTCATTTGAAATACCTTATATTGAGGTAGAAATTACAGAAATACCCTCAGAAATAAAGACAACCCAAAAGAAGAGCTACAATTGGAAAAGTAAAGTTATATTAATTGCCGAAGATAATCTTTCCAGTCTTTACTTACTGAAAAATTACCTCGGGAAAACTAAATGCAAGATCATTCATACCAAAAGCGGAAAAGAGGCTGTGGAAATTTGTACTACCAATAAAAATATTGATCTTGTCCTGATGGATATTCAACTTCCCGAAATGAACGGATATGACGCCACCCGACTAATTAAAGAAATTCGCAAAGACCTCCCAATTATAGCTCAAACTGCTTATGCAATGGCAGAAGATGCAGTTAAATCGTACAGTGCCGGCTGCGATGATTATCTGGCCAAACCTGTAAGTAAGGATAAATTACTTTCGGTTATGAGTAATTACCTCGACTAAGACATTTATAATAATTACAGTATTTTTACACTGCTATAAACATTAAATTTTTTCGTATGAATTGGAAAGGATTGCTCACATTAATCTTATTAATACTGACTTATTCACTGACCTTCTCTCAGGATTCAACAACCACTAATACAAACATAGTTGATTCGATAGCAGGAAATATCGCTTATGTTATTTTTGAGGACGATACTCTTTTTACACTTTCTGAAAACCTGGGACCATTTTCACCACAAGAACGCGCAAATGCAATTACCGAAAGGTTAGATGATCTTGCAGAAAACATCATTATTGTTGAAGATTCATTTAATATTTTCGAAACTGATGAATCCGTTCTTATTAGTTACAAGGATGCCGTGATAATGAGTATTACCGATAAAGACGCTGAAAAAAAAGGATATTCGAGGAAATACCTTGCTGAAAACTATAAAGAAATTATAAGAACATCTTTTTTTGATAACGTTCAGATTAAATCCACTCAGAGCTGGTTAGTTCGAATTGGTTTAACACTATTGACCCTTGCCGGATTAATTGTAATATTTTTTCTAGTGGGCAGACTCTTTAAATGGATCAATAAAAAATTGATTGCCTACGATAAAAAATTAAAAAGAAAAAGAAAGAGTGTTTTGAGATACCTAATGCCAAAAGGCCAACAAAATATATTTATTCTTTTTTCAAATATTGTTAAGTACATATTAATATTATTAATTCTTTTCCTATACCTTCCTTTAATGTTCAGCTTTCTTCCCTGGACAAAAGGAATTGTTCGTGAGTTTTACGGATACATAACAGAACCTGTAAAGTATATACTGAATGGCCTTCTGGATTTTATGCCAGACCTCTTTTTTATTATCATTATTTTTTATGCAGCGAGATATGTTGTACGGGTTTTAACTTACATAGGAGAGGAATATGAAAATGACAATATTACATTAAAAGGGTTCCACAAAGATTGGGCAAAACCAACATTAAATATTATAAAGATCATCATTTATGCATTTGCGCTGATTTTTATGTTCCCTCATCTACCCGGTTCCGATTCGCCTGCCTTTCAGGGAGTATCCATATTTCTCGGTGTTCTGTTTTCTTTGGGTTCTACTTCGGCAATTGCTAATCTTGTTGCCGGAATTGTAATTACTTATATGAGGCCTTTTATGATTGGCGACAGGGTGAAGATAGGGGAAACTTTAGGCGATGTAATTGAAAAAACAGCCCTGGTTACTAAAATAAGAACGCTGAAAAATGAAAATGTCACGATTCCAAATGCAACTATTATAAATGCTCATTTGTGGAACTACACTAAAAATGCCAGTGAACTGGGATTAATTCTACATACATCAGTCACGATTGGTTATGATGTTCCATGGGATACCGTAAACAAACTTTTGATAAAAGCTGCCCTTAAAACTACATTAACTCAAAAAGACCCCAAACCTTTCGTCCTGCAAAAGAGCCTTGATGACTTTTATGTAAATTATGAAATAAACGCTTATACCAAGCATCCAAAGAAAATGGCCTTGCTTTATACTGAACTTCATAAAAATATACTTGAAGAATTCAATGGAGCTAATAACGAAATCCTGTCTCCACATTATAATGCAATAAGGGATGGCAATTCTTCTGCGATTCCCATGGAAAATGGCCCCGACAACCGAAATCCGGTTGAAAAACTTATTGATAAAGCAACAGGAAAGGATCAGGTTAAGGACAAATGATTATAACCTATCTATAATT
>JAIOTR010000437.1 GCA_021106665.1 Bacteroidales bacterium | reverse complement strand
TGACCTATATGCAATTGATGCTTAAAAAGGCAGGAGAAAAGAATATCCCGGTCACACACAAAGCCTTTATGGATCATGGAAGAGAAATACAATTTTTTGAGGGTGTGGATACTTTTTTCGACAGGATTAATGCATTCGCCAAATCAATTGGTGCAGATGTGGATCACTATATAATTTCTTCCGGGGTAAGGGATATAATAAAGGGAACTTCAATAGCCAGGCATTTTAAAAATGTATTTGCTTCCGGATACATTTTTGATGTTAATGGAGTGGCTGTTTGGCCGGCGCTTGCCATAAACTATACCACAAAAACTCAATATCTGTTCAGGATCAATAAAGGAATTAATAACTCCTACGACAATACAGCAATCAATAAGTTTGTGGAATATGAAAAACGGCCAGTGCCCTTTTCCAATATGATTTATCTCGGAGATGGTGAAACAGATGTGCCGGCTATGAAAATGATTAAATATCAGGGTGGAACTGCCATAGCTGTTTATAATTCTTCCAAAAGGAAAAAGAAAGATAAGCCATCCCCCAGGCAAATTTGTGAAAAGCTAATTGAGGATAATAGGGCTGATTTTATTGCTCCGGCTGACTATACATCTGGCTCCAAACTGGATGCTCTTTTAAAAAATCTTATGAGAAAAATTATTGAGGAAGAAAATCTTAAATTGTTTAAGTAGCAAGTATTTGCAAAGTATAATATAACTCAACCACTTTTGGTGTCCGCACCAAAAGATTCAAAAACCATTAACCCTTCTTGTGATATTCCGCCAAAGCATTAATAGGTGAGCGCAACACCTTATCAATCTTAACTTCAAACTCGGTTCCAATTTGTCTTAACATCTGTTCAAAATAATAAGCCACCGAACCCACAAAACTGATAGGAACATCTTTGTGTTTTTTGTATTGCTCAATCTGGTTGATAAAAAATTCACGAAAAGAGTTGGTCACCAGTTCAAACACATATTTATTGGAAAGATGGTCAGAATAAAATTCGCAGAAAGATGCCAGGTAGCGGTTTGGGAAGGGCAGGTTGTAAATGGCATCGAGGATATTATCACGGGTGTAATTAAATTCTTTTTTAAAAGCATTATTAACGTCTTTGGGAAGATTGCCTAACATGTAATCTTTTAGGAATAATTTTCCCATGTGTGCGCCGCTGCCTTCATCACCAAAGAAATAACCAAGCGACATTACATTCTCCACAACCTTTTTCCCGTCATAGTAACATGAATTGGATCCTGTCCCCAGGATACAGGCAATTCCTTCCTCTTCTCCGAATAAAGCACGGGCTGCACCCAAAAGATCGGATTCTATAACAACTTCCGCATTCCTGAAGATTTTGAATAAGGCATCTTCAACCGTCATGCTTTTAAAAACAGATGAACATCCGGCGCCATAAAAATATACCTTCTCCACCTTTTTGCTTTCAATAAAGGGAGTGAGTTCCTTACTCAGGATGGTCTCAATTTTTTTCGTATCTACATAAAAGGGATTTAAACCCACCAATTGAAAACTCATTTGTTCCCCGGCATTGTCAATGAGCACCCAATCCGATTTGGAAGCGCCGCTGTCAGCAACTAATATCATCTGCTATTTTTTATGAATCAAAAAATAAAAAGTGATTTATATATTGGTAGCGCAATTTACTCAAAAAACAATTATGAATTATAATTATTCTTTCTGACTGCTTAAATTTACTATAAAGTTAATTCAATTTTTTTAACCTGACCTTTAATATCTGAAGGTTTTAGTGGCCAATTTTAATTTCTTTTTGTTGTCACTAAGGCTCAAAGAATCACAAAATTTAAATGTTTATATGGACTATTATTCTAATATTTATTCAGTCTTTTATTAATTTTACAGGATTATTCTATTTTCTTATTATTCTCATTGAGCTGGAATTGTTTTTTATGCACGAAATTAATACGATTATTTGGGATTGGAACGGAACATTACTTAATGATGTTGACATGTGCCTTGAATCGATCAACACTTTACTTCAGAATCGAAACCTGGATCCATTAAGCAGAGAAAGGTACAGAGACATTTTTACCTTTCCGGTTAGAAATTATTATGAAATAGCAGGTTTTGATTTTTCGAATGAGTCCTGGGATAAAGTTGCACATGAGTTTATGGACCTGTATTTTGAGAACCTTTATAAGGCTCATGTTTTCCATGAGGCATCCTCTGTGTTGGAAGCATTCAAACAAAATAATTTCAGGCAGTTTATGGTTTCGGCCATGGAACATGAATCCTTGATAAATTCAGTTAAAGAAAAAGGGCTATATGATTGTTTCGAGGATATATCCGGAATCCAGGATCATTATGCTGGCAGTAAAGTTGACATGGCCGGAAGGTTTGTGAGAGATAAGGATCTCGACCTTAATAGAACCTGCCTTATTGGGGATTCGATCCATGATTTTGAGGTAGCGGAAAAATTAGGGATTTGCTGTTTGCTTGTTGCCAATGGCCACCAGTCATATAGCAGGCTCAGGGAAACCGGTTGTCAGGTGGTGGAAAATTTGACTGAAACAATGAATAGTTTTAAAATTAATCACGTGGAAATAAATTCACAAGTAAAGAAAAAAAGAGATGAAAATCGTTAAAAAGGTTGAAGATATCATTAACTCAACCTATATTAAACTCGGAAGCCTTATTTATGTTGCCGGAAATGCTGCTGTGCCACAGGTTTTGTTGCGCCAATTGGCCAAAGATCCATACATATACAATGTAGATTTGCTCAGTGTTTTGCTGCTGGGTGATATAAAGGAATTATTTACCCGGGAGAATTGCCGGCGCATTAAACACCGGATTATCTTTTCAGGCCCGCATTCGCGGGAACCGCTTAACAAGGGTTGGGCTACTTATCAGTTGATGCATTTGTCTGACATTCCAAGACAGGTTCGAAATTACTTAAAGCCCAATATTTGTATGTTTACTGTCAGCGGACCGGACAATGGTGGGAACTACAGCTATGGAACTACTGTTGAAGGGGTGCAATCAGCCGTACAATCCATTCATGAAAATGGAGGATTGGTTATTGTTGAACGAAATGCACAAATGCCTTTTATATTGGGAACTACCATACACGAATCAGATATTGATTATATGATCGATACCGATTATCCGCTTCCCATTAGCCCGGTTCAACCACCGGATGAAGTTGCACGGAAGATTGGACGCCTTGTTACCGAATTGTATATTTCCGATGGCTGTACATTACAATATGGGATTGGAGAGGTACCCGAAGCAGTAACCGATGCCATCATTGATAAGGGGGTTAAAGATATTGGAATTTATACCGAGTTATTTGCTGATGCCATGCGTAAATTAATCGAGAAGGATGTAGTAACCAATCGGTACCTTGAGGTAAACTTTTCAATTGCTTCCATTTTTCTTGCGGCAAATAAAGAAGGATATGAATGGCTCAACTTCAATAGCTCAATTCAGAGCAGGCCATGTAATATTACAAATAGTATCCTGAATATTGCCAGCCAGCATAAGATGGTGGCTATCAACAGTGCCATTGGCGTTGATTTGCATGGTAATATCTGGGCTGATTCATTAAAAGGCAGAGAGGTTTACAGCGGTATTGGCGGACAGGCCGATTATCTGCGTGGCTCTTATTTGTCAGAAGGCGGCTATGGTATTATTGCCATGAAATCAACAACAGCTTCAGGCATTTCCAAAGTTATTAACATGTGCCCCGAAGGAATTACCACAACCGCCATTGCTGCAGACCCGGTTATTATCATTACTGAAAATGGGGCATTCGATCCGAGGGGTTTAAATATTGCTGAACATGCAGTTGGAATAGCACATCTGGCCGAACCAAAAACACGCGATGAGTTATTAAAAGGTATTTACGACAGCACTGAATTTCATAAACCAAATGAGGCTTTGAAAGATAAACCGCCAAAAGGATTTATTCCTTATGATGCTGTGAAATAAATTTTGTTTGTTGAATTGGAAATATTTATGGACAACCATAATTATTGTGATGTTGTCTTTTTATGTATAGTTACTGAATATGACTTCCGCTAGTAAATCATGAAAAGGAATTACATATTAATAATTTTTCTGTTAGCCTTATTTCATCATGTGGCAATCGGTCAGTATCTTCCGAATCCCTCTTTTGAAGGTACTCCTCAACCAGATATTCCACCCCCTGGCTGGGCTATATGTACACCGGTATTAAGTACTCCGGATGTTCAGCCGGGTAATTTCGGTGTTTATTTACCTCCCTCTCATGGTAATACTTACCTGGGAATGACTGCAAGGGACGATTTTACCTGGGAGGATGTGCACTCGAGTTTGATTACACCATTGTCCCTGGATTCTTGTTATATATTTCAGATTGATTTTGCTTATCAGCATAATGTTGCAGGATATAATATGCAACCCATTGTTTTAAATATTTATGGATACAATACAGAATGTGACAAGAATAACCTGTTGTGGCAATCCCCGGCCATTTCAAACGAAGATTGGGTAACTTATGAATTTATGATCCATCCCGATGAGGTTGATATAACTGATTTGGTGCTGGAAGTTTACTACAATACCTTGCCTGCATACTGGGGATATATTTTGATGGACAATATCAGGATTAACCAAACCCCCCAATTTGAGTTGGGCAACGATACTACGCTTACCCTTTGTGAAAATGATTCTATAATATTAGACCCCGGATCAGGTTTTTCCAATTACCTGTGGCAGGATG
>JAIOTR010000372.1 GCA_021106665.1 Bacteroidales bacterium | reverse complement strand
TACTATAAGGAAATACTCGCAAGCCCTTTTGACTATGACAAAAATGAAAAATATGAATTTGATGCCGAGAAACTTAATTATGCTAAAAGCAAAGATGAGCTGAAGGACAGATGGCATAAATCCTTGAAATATGAAACGATGACACGGCTGTATAATTTATCAGAAGATCAGGAAAAAGCAGCAGAAAAGAGCGATACGGTTACCATCAAAAATTTTGCAGAACTGGAAGAAGAAGCCCGGGGGAAGATTTTAAAACGATATGATGATTGGTTTCACAGAATCTCAAAACAGAATGAAGATGACCGCTTGAATAGATATGTCAATTCCCTGGTTAATATTTATGATCCGCATACACAATATTTCCCGCCAAAGGACAAGGAGAATTTTGATATCCGTTTTTCCGGCCATTTAGAGGGCATAGGTGCACAACTTACGCAAAAAAATGAATACATTGAAGTAATAAGGATCATACCGGGAAGTCCTTCATGGAAACATGGTGAACTGGAAGTGGGTGATTTTATTACAAAGGTGGCCCAGGATAAGGAAGAATGGGTTGATGTGGTGGATATGCGTCTTGATGAAGCTGTACTGCTTATCAGGGGTAAGAAAGGGACTAAAGTCAGGCTTTCGATAAAAAAGCTTGATGGTACTTTTAAAGAAATTATGCTGGTAAGGGATGTTGTTGTTCTGGAAGAAACTTATGCAAAATCAGCAATCATCACCAACGATATTACCGGCGGTAAGTATGGATATATAAAACTTCCTTCGTTTTATGTTGATTTTAGCGATATTAATGGCCGGAATTGTTTTGTGGATGTGGAAAAGGAAATAGAGAAGCTAAAAGATGAAAATGTTGAAGGGATTATTTTTGACCTGAGGGATAATGGCGGCGGTTCACTTGAGGATGTGGTAAAAATTGCTGGCTTATTTATTGAGGAAGGCCCCATTGTTCAATCAAGAGGGCGCAGGAACATGAAAAAGACCTATCGTGACAAAGACCCGGCTATACAATTTGGTGGGCCGTTGGTAGTTATGGTAAACCTGGTGAGCGCTTCGGCCTCTGAAATTTTTGCCGCTGCCATGCAGGATTATAACAGGGCCATTGTTGTAGGCAGTAATTCTACATACGGAAAAGGAACAGTTCAGAATTTTACCGAACTCGACAGGATGGTGCCTAAACGACCCCATGATATGAAAGAATTTGGATCTCTTAAAATGAGCATTCAGAAATTTTACAGGATCAATGGAGGAACAACCCAACTGGAGGGTGTGGTGCCCGATATAATTTTCCCTGATTATTTTAATTATATGGAGTTTGGTGAAAAATATCTGGACTATGCCATGCCGTGGGATGAAATCTCTTCTCTGTCGTATGATAAATGGGAATTGTCATTTGATAAGGAATATATTGAGGATATAAGCAGGAAAAGAATTATAAATGATACCCTCATGATCCTTGTGGAAGAAAATGGCAACCGTTTGAAAACAATCAGGGATAATACCGCTTTCAGCCTCAATTATAATGACTATAAAAACTCGGTTGAAGAGAGGGAAGAAGATGGTAAAAAGTATGAACGAATTGGTAAGGATACTTTAAACCTTGCTGTTCGTGTATTAAATGCTGATTTACCGGAAGTAGAAGCCGATACTTCCAAAAAAGCCAGGACAGACGCCTGGTTAACCGGCCTTAGAAAGGATGTTTACCTTGTGGAGGCTGTTAATATCCTAAAGGATATTGAAGAATATAAGATGGAGAATGCGGGGAAGATGGATTAGGCTGATCACTGAAAACAAATCTCACCTTTTTTTGAATATAGAAAAATGAACTAAAAAGGAAAAAAACCTCAAATCGACAACAAATGTTTATTTGTCGTTTGTAAACAGGTAAACACGAGTTTGAAGTTGGCTGTTAATAAGTTAGTGAGTTTTTGTTTAAAAGAGATAATAGAGGAAATAAGAGGCATTAATGGTGGATAGCCAGAAGTTAGCTGCAAGCTGCAAAAAAGAAAAGTATTCGTAATTTAGCAAAATGTAAATTAAACTGAATTGACTGTAGAACATAACATACTAAGACTAAAACATTTGCTTGATATGTACAGAATGGACGTACAAGATTTCTTGCAAAGAATAAGTGATGGGTTAAAAGAGCCTATCACAATAGACGATGTTTTTGGTCAAAAAATAAAACTTGCTCATCTCAAAAGAATCGATAAACTTTTTGGAAAAGGCATACACTATTATCTTGATCCAAAATCGCCTGAGAAATCTAAAGAGGCCAGCGTCTTTTTTAGAAAATCTAGTTTTCATACCGATGATTTAAATATTGGAGCAATTGCGATTGTAAATCAATTTGAAGAGCTAAAACTTTCTTTATCTGCAATTGCAAAGCTTTCTGATATGGATTTTAAACGACAATTTAAAAAGTTTACTACAAATCAAAATGCTGGTGAAGTTGCAAATGAAATCCGGAGCAAATTATATCCAAAGTTTGAATATAGGAGAAGAGATTTCTTAAAAGCACTAATTTCTCAATTTGCGCAAAAAAACATTTTAGTCTTTGAATTCATTGAAACTTGGAATAAAAAAGATAAAGCGAATATAGATGGCTTTTATTTAAAACCGAATTTGATTGTTATTAAACGACACCAATCATTTTCAAGAGAAATCTTCACTTTAGCTCATGAATTAGGGCATTACCTTTTAGAAGAGGAAGAAATTGAAGAAATTAATTACAAAGATTTAAGTAAAAAGAACTTACCTAAAATTGAAAGATGGTGCAATGATTTTGCTTATAGTTTTTTGATTTCCGACTACAAGGAAGTCCTGGAGTCATTAGAAGTTGCATCAAGCAAAAATGATTATCATTTTGATTTAATAGATAAAATCTCAAAAGAAACTCATTTAAGCAAGTTGGCTTTATTCACTCGATTGTTGTATAAAAATAAAATCTCACAAGAAAGCTACAGAAATGTAAAGAATGAGTTTGATGAAATTTATAGAAAACGAATTGAAGAAAAAGAAAGAGAAAAGCAACTCTTAAAAGATCAAGGCATTAAACAAAGAGGTTCAGTAGCAAAACCAATTTCTTCTCCATTATTTGTTTCTACCATACAGACTGCATTTTTTGAAGGAGTCTTAAACGAATATGAAGTTTGTAAGAAATTAAATATCAAGCCCAATAAATTAGAAGATTTTATTCAATGAAAGTGGTAATAGACACAAGTTCACTATTGTCCTTGGTACGTTATTACTTACCATTTGACACCGATAGCAAGTTATATAATCTAGTAAAGCAAGAAATTAAAAATCATAATATCATCATCATTGATGAGGTCTTAAACGAGTGCCAATATGTTTCAGGAAAATTGGTTACTAGGAAATTGGATTTTCTAGTAGATAAAGAATTTTCTAAGACTTTTAAAATCCCAACTAAAACAAAAGACTTAATACCACCTTCACCCACAAAATTCTACAACCTAGTAGATAATACTTTCATCACATCAAATGCAAAGCGTCTAAATAGCGCTCAATTTGAACAGCAAAAAAAGGAATTTTTAGAATCCGCAGATGCAAGAATGATTATATATCTTCTAAATGAAATAAGTAAAAACTCATTTGAAAGACTTATGCTTATTACTGAAGAAACTGAGGGCAGTAACGACCAAAAAGCTTTTAAAAAGATACCAGCAATTTGTAAAATTCTCAACATTGAAGTCAAAGCCTTACCTGACTTACTTGACCTTTATAGTGATATTAATATCAAGTTTGAATAACAGCCAGCAGGTTGTATATAGTTTATGGCGAGTGAAGCACTAAGCATGAGCGATTTAACAATAAATAAACATCAATGTAAGTTGAAAGATTTGTGTTTCAAAACCGCCACAAAACCATATAC
>JAIOTR010000367.1 GCA_021106665.1 Bacteroidales bacterium | reverse complement strand
TGTGTTTCATGGCTTCGAAAGCCAATTCAGCATCAAAATTGCGTATGTCTTTCATATAAGCATCTACTATTACAGGAATAGAGTGATAACCAATCATACATTCCGTTTCATTGGCAGCCAGTTCCCACACAGGTAATCTACCACCCTGTTCGTATTGGGTAATCATTGTATTAATAAAATCAATTGTTCTTTGTTGTTGGGTCAGTGTAAATAATGGATGTTCTCCACGAAATGTATCCCATAATGAAAAGACCGTGTAATAATCAAATCCTTCTGCTTTGTAGTTTAATAAATCCCTTCCCCGAAATTGTCCATCCACATCCATAAATAAATTGGGGACAAGAAAAGCATGATAAAGCGCTGTATAGAAAGTAGTTTTTTGTTCTTCTGTTCCACCTTTTACAATAATCTTACTTAATTCCTTATTCCAGGCATCTTTGGCTTCATTTTTTACCTGATCAAAATTCCAATGAGCAATTTCTGCTTTAAGGTTTTTCCTGGCTCCTTCAATACTTACAGCTGATATTCCCACTTTTATAAGAATCTCTTCATCAGTATTGGTATCAAAGCACAAAGCTGCTTTAATATTATTTCCTGAGATTTTTTTTCCTTCGACAAATTCGTCATCTAAAGAAATATGAAAATCCTTAAATGGTTTTGAAAATTGCGCAACAAAATATATTAATTGATCATTGGCCCAAGCAGTTGATCGCCGAAATCCTTCTACTTCAGTATCACCGATTATATGAATCTCGGATTCTACAACTTTGTCACGATGTTTCAAATCGATAATAATATTTGATTCATTACTTGCAGGAAATATATATTTGTGAAATCCAACACGTTTTGTTGTTGTTAATTCAATACCAATTTGATAATCATCCAAAAAAGTTGAGTAGTAACCTGCTGTGGCATTTTCATTTTCGTGATTAAACTTAGAAGCATAACCCTTATCAGTATTTTCTGATCCATTTTTCACTTGGATTTCACCTACTGTCGGCATTAAGAGAATATCACCATAATCAGGAACTCCTGTTCCACTGAGGTGTGTATGGCTAAATCCGAAAACAATACTATCGGAATAATGATATCCGGAACATCCATCCCAGCCTTCCAACCGGGTATCAGGACTTAACTGAACCATACCAAATGGTAAACCGGCTCCCGGGAATGTGTGACCATGAGCATCTGTACCTATAAATGGATTAATAAATTTTGCTATATCTACCTTCTGAGATATTTGATTGGTTTTTTGTTGTTCAGGATTTGAACAGCTTGCAATTAAAATTGTTATTAAAATAATAAGTGGGTTGATTCTTTTCATATAAATAATCTTTTTGTCAATTTATTAAACAGTAAAACAAAGTTGCACTAATTTTATAAAAATGAAAGGTTTTTTGATATTTTTTTAAAAATATTTTGTTGTAATAATATTTTATTTATTTTTGCACCCCCATAAAGTAAAATGAAGAACAAACGAATTTAGAATGGCAAATCACATTTCGGCATTAAAAAGGATACGGCAGAACGAGAAGAGAAGACTGCACAACAGGTATTATGCAAGAACAATGCGTAATGCATTAAGAGATTTCAGAATGATAACCAAAAAGGATGAAGCAACAGAAAAACATCCGAAAATAGTTTCGCTTATTGACAAACTTGTTAAGAAAAATATTATTCATAAAAATAGAGCAGCTAATTTAAAGTCGAAACTGGCAAAACAGGTTAGCGCATTGTAAGAATTTTTTTTCATGGCTTTTGGGTTTTAGGTCTCTGTCATTCGACGGAGGCCTTTTTTTATTCTCGACTTTGATTTCTTGATTTGATTTCCTATTTTCGTACAAAATTCAAAACCAACTATGGAATCAACCAAAGAATATTTCCCGATACGTGAATGGGCTGAAGGTGACCGCCCAAGAGAAAAGCTTTTGTTAAAAGGGAAACAATCACTAAGCGATGCCGAATTGATTGCCATCCTTATGGGTTCCGGGAGTAGAAATGAATCAGCAGTAGACCTGGCAAAAAGAATCTTAAAAGATTCCAATGACAACCTGATTGAAATTTCAAAATTGGGTGTTAAAGATTTAATGAAATTTAAAGGAGTGGGTGAAGCCAAGGCCATTTCTATTATTGCAGCATTGGAACTTGGAAAAAGAAGACGTGGTGCAGAAGCATTGGAAAAGAAAAAGATTACCAGCAGCCAGGATTTATTTGAATATTTTTCTGGAATTTTGGGTGACAGCAATTATGAAGTTTTCTATATTTTATTGCTTAACAGAGCCAATAAGGTGATCAGGGAAATAATGATCAGCGAAGGAGGATTATCAGGTACTGTTGCTGATCCAAAAAAGATCTTCAAAATTGCATTGGAATACAATGCATCTGGAATAATCCTCTGTCACAACCATCCATCAGGGAACATCCAGCCCAGTGATGCAGATATTAAGCTAACTAAAAAACTTCGACATGCAGGCGAAATGCTCGACCTTCCGGTTATTGATCACATTATCATTGGTGAAGAGAATTATTATAGTTTTGCGGATGAAAACACGTTGTAGATTAGTGATTGATCAGGATTATCAGTTCTGTAGGTCAGTTTATCATTAATTTATAATAAGTTATATGCAAACCAAAAAAACCTATTCTCATTTTGGCATATTTGTTTTATGCTAACATAGCCATAAAATTCTATAAACCCAAAATCGAATAAATCTTTGCCAACACACAAAAGAATATGA
The DNA here is from genome assembly GCA_021106665.1 of Bacteroidales bacterium. Lineage (GTDB taxonomy): Bacteria > Bacteroidota > Bacteroidia > Bacteroidales > JAADJA01 > JAADJA01. Next base: position 333 of record JAIOTR010000367.1, on the reverse strand, counting down.
CTAATTTTATAGGCTTAAAAGGAAATAATAAATTGGATGAATAACGATAACCCTATACTCAATAGTCCATACGAAGAACCTGAATTTCATTATGCAACAGATCAAGATGGCTCATTAAATTATAATGACATACGCAAAGGGCGAAGAATATTTACACCTGATATAAGCGCTATTCCTTCGAGGCAAGTACCTCAAGGTTCAATATTTGAGGTAAATGACTTTGCGGAAGAATATGGATTACATCTTATTAATCTAATTCGGAATGAAATAGAAAAATGGAGAAAAGAAAACTACCCTGGGACGACACGAGTTACAAAAGAACTTCTCACATTT
>JAIOTR010000095.1 GCA_021106665.1 Bacteroidales bacterium | reverse complement strand
GATCTATGGCGACTAACTTAAATTCAGATGATAACTTATCTGTGAAATTATCCCAAATCAGAAGTGACTCAAGGAATCCATGTAGAAGAACGATGCAATTTCCACTTCCGGAAATTTTATAATTTATTTTTTTTCCTGTATATTCGAATTGTTCATCCATTTTGTAATTTTTTTACCAGGATAAATTACAATATCACAATCCTAAAAACCTCTTTTAATAAACCGGCTCCACTCCAAGATTATACATCATAAACGACCACTCATCAGCATATTCTTCAATGATCTTGGATGTTGGTTTTCCACCGCCGTGACCAGCTTTCACATCAACTCTTATTAAAACGGGATTTTCTCCCTGGTGTTTTTCCTGCAGCGCTGCAGCAAATTTAAAGGAGTGAGCCGGAACCACTCTGTCATCATGATCAGCAGTGGTAACAAGAGTTGCAGGATATGCAATGCTATCTTGTAAAGCATGTAAAGGAGAATAGCCCAACAAATATTTAAACATCTCTTCATCGTCTTCACTTGTTCCATAATCCGATGCCCATGCCCAACCAATCGTAAATTTATGATAACGCAACATATCCATAACTCCAACAGCCGGTAAAGCAACTTTGAAAAGATCAGGACGCTGGATCATGCAAGCGCCAACCAAAAGTCCGCCATTGGAACCACCGGCAATGGCCAGCTTTTCAGGAGAAGTATAGTTTTCTGCAATCAGGTATTCTGCAGCAGCAATGAAATCATCAAAAACATTTTGTTTTTGCATTTTAATACCTGCTTCATGCCAATCTTCACCATATTCGCCTCCACCACGCAAATTGGCCACAGCATACACAAAGCCATTTTCAAGCAGTACCAAACTTGTAATCCTGAAGCTTGGTGTTATATTAACATTAAATCCTCCATAGCCATAAAGGTAAGTCGGATTTTTTCCGTTTAACTTTAATCCCTTTTTATGAACCAGGAACATGGGAATTTTAGTCCCATCTTTACTTTCGTAAAATACCTGGTTGGTTTCATATGCATCAATATCAAAATCAATATCTGTTTGTCTGTAAACCTCTGATGAGTTATTAGCTGCATCGTATTTATAAATTGTTGAAGGGAAAGTAAAAGATGTGAAAGAATAAAATGCCATATCTTCATCTTTTTTACCCCTGATACCTGACAAAGATCCTATTCCGGGTAAATTGAATTCTCCAATTTTGTTGCCTTCATAATTGTAAATATAAGCTACACTCGTTGCATCTTTCATATATTCGGCGATGATTTTTCCCCCGATCAAAGAAACTGTTTGCAGCACTTCCTCACTTTCTGGAATGATCACTTGCCAATTTACTTTTTCAGGATTAGCAGGGTCAACTAAAACAAGCTGCCACCTAGGGGCATTCTCATTGGTCATTAATAAAAGCTTGTTTTCAATATTATCAATTACGTTATACTCATTATCAAAACCTTCAGCAATCAATGTAAATTCTTTCTGTGTGCCATCTAGTTTTTTGGCGTAAAGTGAATTCCCACTTGTACTTTCAGATTCGCTCATATATACAAAGGTTTCATCTTCGGTAGTACCTGCATAATAGTTGCGCAAAGGAAAATCGTCATTTTTGTGGATCAAAATATCTTCATCCTGAGAAGTGCCCATTTTGTGGAAATAGATTTTGTGGAATTCATTTACAGCTTGTAATTCATCTCCTTCTTCCGGTTTGTCGTAACGACTGTAGTAGAATCCATCATCTTTCCAGGACATCCCAGAGAATTTCACCCACTCCAATTGGTCTTTCAGTAAATTTTTTGTAGCTACTTCCATTACAAATATCTCGCTCCAGTCCGATCCTGATTTGGAAATACTGTAAGCCAGATAATCGCCTTTTTTGTTAAACTCCAGGCCGGATAGAGCAACTGTTCCATCTTCGGAGAATGTGTTTGGATCCAGAAAAACTTCCGGTTCTGCATCCAATGATGTTTGTTTGTACATCACATACTGGTTTTGCATTCCATCATTTTTAAAGAAGTAATAATTATCACCTTCTTTAAATGGTGAGCCATACTTTGGATAATCCCAGATCTGCTCCAGCCTCTCTTTAACTTTGCTCCTGAATGGAATTTGATTGAGGTAACCAAAAGTCACTTCGTTTTGTGCTGTAACCCATTCAGCAGTCTCTTCCGAGTTATCATCCTCAAGCCAGCGATAAGGATCGGCTACGATTGTTCCAAAATAGTCATCCGTCTGATCCACCTTGTTTGTTTCCGGATATGGATCAAGGATAATTTTTTTCTGTTGTTGTTCACAACTTGTCATAATTGCAAATGCAAATAAAATAAATAAATAAAATAACTGTTTCATCTTTGTTTTGTTTAAAATTTATTTAACTGATTTTTGGAATATATATTAATTTTGTCGCTAAATTATAGAAACAAATATTATTTACCATCATATTTTTAATAACTATGAGTAAAAAAATAAAATCGGTAAGATTATTTAAGCATGATGATGCCGGTAAGAAAGACAGTGATTCTGTGAATAAGGGATATAAATACAGCATGACGGATTATGATGAGAATGGAAATATTATCTTGGAAGTAAGATTTAATCCTGATGAAGAACTTGAGGATAAGTATATTTACAAATACGATAAAAAAAATCAACTGATTGAAGATATCCATTACTTGACATATAAAGACATAGCCGAGCACAAAACCTATGACATGGATGAAAAGGGTAAGATAATAAAGGTTTACAAACATTATAACGATGGATCAAAAGATACAATTGAATATCGCTACAATGAAAAGGATTTGTTAATCGAACAGGTTACCATTGACTCGTATGATGAAATTGAAGCTAAAAATATTTATGAGTATGAAAATGAAAACCTGATATTGGAAGAGGTTTATGAATATGATGAGTTAATCTCAAAACAATCATTTTCATACGACGAGAAGGGTAATATCATTGAGGAAAATAAGTGGACTGAAGATGATGGAAATCTAAGGAGAGTCAATGAATACAATGATAATAATGAATTGATTAAAGTTCTCTTTTATAATAGAAAAGAAAAACTGGCTGCTAAAACGGAATATAGTTATAGTGAGTCAGGCAAGATCAGCAAAGTAACTGAAGAAGACCAACATGGTAAAAATATCACTACCATTCAATATGACGATAAAGGCAATGCTGTGGAACAGGTTGAGACCAATCCAAATGGCGATGTCAACAATAAAGCAATCCGAAAATTCAACGAAAACAATGATGTGGTTGAAACAGGTGTTTTTATTGATTTACATGGCACCGGGCCTAACCAGGAATATGTTCTGAGATACGAATATGATTATTACGAATAGAAATAACTGTAGAGAAATTAATTTTTGAATATTTTCGAATTCATAACCCCGATTTTATTTAAAAAGAAAACCAAAGAAGTCTTTAAAACCCCTAAGGCATAGATCGTACTATTTCTCAAACTGATAGAAGAGGCTCCTTCAAAATACTTGGTTGGACAGGTAATCTCGGCGACTTCATAACCAGCATAAATAATCTGACAAAGCATTTGATTATCAAAAATGAAATTATCGGAATTGACATGGTAATTTATTTTTTCCAAAACCGGTCGGGCAAATGCCCTGTAACCCGTATGATATTCAGAAAGTTTCTGGCCGATTAGAATATTCTGGACAAATGTTAAAAATCGGTTTGCAATATATTTAATCTGGGGCATTCCGCCAATAATGGCGCCATTACCCAAAATCCTCGATCCGAGAACCACCGGATAAACCTCGTTGGCAATGAGGTAGGCCATAGAATGTATGAGCTTAGGTGTGTACTGATAATCGGGGTGAAGCATGATAATAATATCTCCTCCAAGCGACAATGCTTTGTCATAGCAGGTTTTCTGATTGCCGCCATAGCCTTTGTTCTCTTCATGCTGGATTACATGTTGAATTCCAATTTCTGCCGCTAGCAAAGTAGTTTTATCAGAACTTTTGTCATCCACCAGAACCACTTCATCCACAATATCGGAAGGTATTTCATCATATGTCTGCCTGAGGGTTTGTTCGGCATTATAAGCCGGCAGAACAACAACTATTTTTTTACCATTTATCATGAGGAACTTAAGATTGAACCGAACAAAAATATTAAAAAAGATGAGGGCTTTTATGAACAAAAAGTTCACAATTTTTTTGAGGCAATATAATAAGTTGATAATAAGTCTTTTCAGCTCATAATTTCTTTACAAAAATATTATAAACAATCCAAGTGTTTTTTAACAACATAGTGTTAATAAAAACGTTGATTATAAAGCTGTTTCATGCATTTACATTCGCTAAAATTCACTATTTTTGTACCTATTAGTAAAAATCACTTAACTTATTGGAAATGACTACAGAAGAAAAAAATAAATTTGCAAAAGAAGATTACAACGAAAACAATATACAAGTTCTCGAAGGACTTGAAGCCGTCAGGAAAAGGCCTGCGATGTACATCGGTGATCTCAGTTCAAGAGGATTGCACCATTTGGTTTATGAAGTGATTGATAATTCAATTGATGAGGCGCTTGCCGGTTTTTGTG
>JAIOTR010000260.1 GCA_021106665.1 Bacteroidales bacterium | reverse complement strand
CACCAGCGAAAACATTGCCGCCAAAAAGTAATTTTTCTTCATTTTAAAAGTTTTAAGGTTAATAAAATTAATTTAGTTACCTCAAAACTTCCCGGTAAAATTTTTGTGAATAAATGAATGATATTTACTCGCAGCTTTTTTATCCCGAAAGCTTTGAAAAAATATGATTAATGGCAGGTCTTCTGACTTACGCCCTTTTTGAAAGTCTTCCCATCCCGATGACTCGGTACAGTGACTAAAAGAATTTCAAAAAGTTAATGGCGATCACAGCAGCGGGTACTGTTGCCGACTTTCCTGACGCTTCGGTCAGGATCACGGCATTCCCTTTTCAGACTGATCTTATCGTTAAAGAACAAGTGCACCATTAATGCTAATGCAAATGTAATGGAAATATATAAGGGAGGATTTATAATTTATTGAATTATTCACTACTTTTCAACAGACAGAATCTTCATTGCTATTTTTCTTTTTTCGGGCTTGTCCGGATTTGATGTCTGATAATGTTGCAGGTAAATCCGGACACTATTGTATTGGGGATTTAAAATCCCTATTTATCAACTTTCAGATTAGCTTTCCCTAATTCCCACGCTTAAATCCGAAAGAGCGGGTGTCGAAAAGTTTCTTTTTATTAAATTGTTAAGATTTTTTAATTTCTTTTTCTATTTGTTTACTTAAAAGAACAATTTCTTCGATTATTATGCTAACTTTTTTAGCTGATAAACTTTTACTAACATAAATATTATCAATACCCATCTTAATTAACGGAGCGTTAAAAAATTCAATAATTTCCTTTTTGAACCATCGTTTGTGTAACACAAAAGGACTGATTACATCATGGTCAGTCACATAACTCCACCCCTCACCAGTTGAATCGATAACTGTATATATGTCATCAGATTTAAACTTCTTTTTTTTAACAAGCCTGGCAAATTCTTTACTATTGCAAATGCCAATGACCCTACTATCAGTTTCAACAAGAATAGGAAATATTGGTATACGAAATAAAAACTTGACCATATCGGATTACTTTATTATTTGAATTTCTTTTTGAATTCTTTTCACACCATTTACAATTATTGAAATCTTATGAATCCCCGGATAATGTTTACGTGTAGTCAAATCAATAAATGAATGTTTCCTTTTCAGAACATGCCTCCCAGGTTTATATGACTTTTCAATGATCTGAAATATTTTTCTTGAATGTTTCCCATTGGCTTTCACAAAATCAATTGCATACTCCAGTCTTACTTTACATTTCTTGTCTTCATGATTGATCAGTTCAAATGAAAAATTCAAGTTATCCCCTATTTTTAAAGTTGTATTATCCATCTTCAAATTTCGAATTTCCAAATATTCAGGATCGCCAAACCCAAACAAACGCATAGCCCTTGTATTTCCCTGTTTGAGCAAAGTACGGCAGGCATGTTTTACAATCCAGTTAGTTCTTTCTGATTTTCCGTACCATCTTTCGCAAATATCCAGTACTTTTTCAGGATGATCCTTCGAAATGTCGTTCAAATTGTTGGCAACACTTTTCCTTACAAATTCAGAAGGATCATCCTTTAATTTCTCCAAAACTTCAAGTATAGGCTGTGGATCAACAATGAATTTCGGTAAAATCATAGCCCAGGGTAATCTTGGTCGGCAGCCCTCACTGGCAAACCGGCGAACATTTTCATGCATGTGTTCTGCCCAGTTACTCATGTAAAACATTCCCAGTTCAGGGTCTTTATCTAAAAATGGCCGGATGGCAAATTCAGAAGAAGAATATTGCGTAAAATATCCCAATGCATTCAAAGATTCTTCCCAATGATCCATCCCATATAGTTCAATATAATCCGGTAAAGTCATGGCTTCAAAGCCTTTTATTTCCGGTGATGCTTTCATAAGAATTGTTAATACTTCGATATAATCACCAGGAAGTGTTTTATGTAAACATTTAGTCGTGTGACGCATTTTTGCTTTTAGTTCAAGATTCACCCATGTATCATCATAAATCAGTTTCAGGAATTTACCATCATCAAACTTGGGATAATTCTTTTTAATAGATTCAGCAAAGCTGTTTAGCGAATCTTCAGTAAAAAACAGGTTTTTTAGTTTTTCGGGCATAATAATAAACCTTTTTCTTGATGGACAGTTATCTTTTCTAACCCTTCAAAAATAGTATTATTTTATGGTTTATTAATTTAACCGCAATGGACGCTAAGTTTTCCGCAATGTTTCGCAAAGTACAATTCTCTGCGATACTTTGCGCCTGACATTGCGTGACTCTGCGGTTCAGATATTATCTTGCAATAACTATCTTTCGTACCTGAATTTGATTTTCAGTTTTCAATTCGCAATAATAAATTCCCGGGCAAAGATCAGAGCAATCCACCTGAATATCCTGTTTACTGTTTGAGACTTGTTTCTTAAAAACAGTTTTTACTTGCTTTCCGTAAGCATCAAATATTGATAGTTCAACCCTTGAATTTTGACTGGCATTAAAATGAAAAGTGGTTACATCACTAAAAGGATTCGGATAGTTATAAAATGAGTGATCATTCGAAAATCCCATTTCCTCAAAACCATTTTCATCGGGACCCAACTTCAAAACAAACATGTCATCCTGCAATTGCCAATAGTAATCCAGAATGCCTGTGGCTATCAGTCCACCATCAGATGTCAAATATGACCCGTACATCCTTTCTGCATCTTCAGCAACGCCAAAGTTTCCCTGGAACAGCACCTCCCCGTCACCATCAATTTTCAACACATAAACATCATTGTTTTCATTGAACGATTTTGAGTATCCTGTAATCACATAATCATCATCTTCGGTGCGAAAAATCCCATAAGCGTAATCAGCGTTATTTCCTCCGTAAATTTTCGACCAGATAACATTACCATCGTAATCTGTATGTACAACAAGTACATCAATAATCACCGCATTAAATGATCGGGTTTGTCCGGCAAACATATAGCCGTCCTCTGTTTCCACAACTGCGTAAAATATATCTTCATCATTGCCTCCGTATTTTTTAGTCCAGAGGCTGTCCCCGTTGCTGTCGGTTTTTATCACCCATGCCTGGCCACTTTCAGGATAAACTGTAGAATAAGTTCTACCTGCTACAATATAATCTCCGCTGGATGTTTGAATTATGTCATGGCCATAGTCCTGTTTATCGTAACCATACATTTTTGTCCAGATTGTATCCAGGCTCAAATCCAACTTTAACAGGTAAACCTGGTCACCCATCATATACACCGAAGAACTTGAAGTAATGGTATATCCCTGGTCGATATTGGGAATGATCTTAAACGCCTGGTCGGTGGTTAATCCTCCATGATGGACCGAATGCAATGAATCACCTTCTTCGCTAACCCACAACACCCAAATATCTGAAATACCTTCTGCATCCGTTTTTGTGTAACCGGTAAGCATATAGCCATCGTAAAGTGCCGGACAGATCGAGGCAATATGTTCATCCATGGCTCCGCCGTACGATTTCTCCCAGATAGCATTTCCGTTGTTATCCAGTTTGATCAGGTAAGCATCAGAACCACCATTGGTATAGGATGCCGTTGATCCTGCCACCAGGAATATCCCATCATCATCTTCCATTACTGTGAATCCACGGTCATGTTCATTTCCGCCATAGGCTTTATACCACAGGCTATCAAAGACCTGTGCATTTGAAATGTTTCCAAAAATTAATAAAACCAAAATTGTAATGATCGTTTTCATATCTCTTGTTTTTGAATTAAGATTAACGTCAGTTACTTGTAATGAGGGTATAAATATAAGAAATTATTCACACTTCACTTAATACCAATAAAAAGGAAAGATATTAAAACCTATT
>JAIOTR010000176.1 GCA_021106665.1 Bacteroidales bacterium | reverse complement strand
TCAACTTCAATGCCACCCCCATCTGCCATTGTTCCGGCATTATAGCAATAGTTATTTTCAATAGTATTGTTTTTTATAATCCCATTTAGAACAATGTAAACACCTCCCCCAAAAGCAGACTCTGCGTTAGCAAATGATGAATTATTGCTGATGACGTTATTTTCGATTATTACCCAGTGATCACCATCAACCATCCCGGTTCCAATACCGGCTCCTCCGACATTAAGTGAAGGGTCAGATATCTCGTTGTTGATAATTTTGTTATGGATGATTTTCGCACCAGATTCCCAGCAATTGATTCCACCTCCGGATCTATAACCCCAATATGTATTTACCATTCCTCCACCTCCCTGAATTGTAAATCCTTTAATAATTGAAGTAGTATCCTCACCAGAACAAAATGTAACAACTGATGCACTGTCGGGATTGGTAAACTGGCTGCCATCAATAATGGTGCTATCAATATGGCTTTCAACACTATCAATTATATAATGACTGGCTACCGTAATTGCCTTTCCAAGGAAATTAATGTTTTCGTAATAAATATCTTCAGCAACTAACACAGTATCCCCGTCATTTGATACGTTGATACCTTCCTGGATAGTTGGCTGGTCAGCCGGGACGTTGATAATTTGTGAGTATAATGCTGTACAAATTCCTGTTAGAATAATAATGTTTAAGATGTTTTTCATGATTTTGTCCTCCTTATTTTTGTTTATAATTTTATCGATTAATTATGGAATATAAATAAGTTATAAAGGTACTATTGGGTTATGGTGAGATGCTAACAGATTTCTGACATACTTTAACACATATGTAACATCGAAAATGATAACACCAAATTTCCTTGCTGTTGCAGGCAGAAAATGTGAGAATAATTTAGAAAATTGAATTCTATGATTTAGATTTTGTTGTATTAAATTCAGAGGGCAGTACCCCAAATTGCTTCTTAAAACACTTTGAGAAATAGGAGAGGTTACTGAAACCTACTTCAAAGGTTATTTCCGTAACTGTTCCGGTTTTATTTTTTAAGAGTTCTGCGGCTTTATTAAGTCTTATGTGCCTGATAAAACTGCCCGGTGTATAACCGGTCAATCCCATCAGTTTACGATGTACCTGCATGCGACTTAAAGCCATCGCCGAACTCAGCATTTCAACGTCAAAATCCGAGTCTGAAAGATATTTTTGAATTATAAGTAAAACTCTTTGCATAAATTTCTGATCCACCGGAGTCATATCTTCTGCTTCTATTTCTAATAGATGTTCCAAACCCATTTTTCGGATTTTTTTCATAAACCGATCCTGTAATTTCCTTCGTATTACAATCAGGTTTTTTATCCTTGTTTGTAATTCTAACGGATCGAAAGGTTTGGTAATGAAGTCATCGGCACCGGTTTCCAGACCCTCGATCCTGCTTTCCATCGAAGCACGGGCAGTAAGGAGAATAACCGGAATATGACTTGTCCGTTCATCCGATTTCAGATTTTGGCATAGCTGGTATCCATCCATTTTGGGCATCATCACATCGCTGATGATCAAATCGGGGATTTTTTCAATGGCTTTCTTCAGCCCCATCTCACCATCAATCGCTTCGGATATTCTGTAATCATTTGTAAGGTATGAGCGAATATAAGAACGCAGGTCGTCATTGTCCTCCACAATCACAAGCAAAGGTTTTGAATCTTCTTTTTCTGTTTCATCATCTATAAGTGTTACCTGATCTTGCAGTTCAATAATTTGTTCAGGAGGATCTTCCCAGTCAACCGACTTGTCTGCCGAAACTTCAATGAAGGCAGGTTCAACAATTTCTTCCGGTTTCAAATGCTCTTTACCTAAAGGAAAAAACACAAAAAAAGTTGTTCCCTTGCCTAATTCACTCTCAACTATAATTTTCCCATGATGGATTTCCACAAGTTCTTTTGTCAGTGCCAGTCCGATACCTGTTCCTTCCTGGTCTTTAATATAAGAATCATTTGCCTGGTAGAAGCGGTCGAAAATGTGTTCAAGTTTTTCGAGTGGGATGCCGCGGCCTGTGTCGGAGATAGAGATTTTTACCCCCCTTCCGTCCCCCCTTGAGGGGGGAGACTTAGCATCGTCTTGTAAAATGGTTTCTGTGGGCTGGATATCCCCCCTTGAGGGGGGCAGGGGGGTGACGGTAACTTCTATCTTCCCGCCAACTCCTGTAAACTTAAACGCATTCGATAATAAATTGTAAAGTATTTTTTCAATCTTATCCCTATCAACAAATAAAGGAATATATAATTCAGATGAATTGAACATATATTCAATTTTCTTCTGTTTAGCAAGTGATTCAAACGACTGAACATATCCATTTACCAAAGCCACTATATTTTCCTCCCTGGCCTGCAATTTCATTTTACCTGATTCCAGTTTTGATAAATTCAATAGTTGATTAATCAGCTTTTGTAATCGAAGTGCATTACGCTGCATCATATTCAGATCTTGTTCGGAATCTTTGTCAGATATTTTTGAACGTAATTTTTCAAGTGGCCCAAGGATCAGTGTTAGAGGTGTCCTGAATTCATGAGATATATTGGCAAAGAACCGAGATTTCATGCTGTCGAGCTCTTCCAATTTATCATATTCAACCTGCTCCAGCG
>JAIOTR010000205.1 GCA_021106665.1 Bacteroidales bacterium | reverse complement strand
TCCCAATACCGATAATAAAAGGTTTTAACACTACTCCCCTTTTCTGTAATGCATGTGAAACAGCACAGGGATCGCCATCACATTCTTCAAGGCCATCTGTAATAAGAATAATGATATTCCTGCAATTATCGCACTCCGGGAAATCATAGCCGGCCTGCTCAATCGCATATGCAATAGGAGTTGTTCCTTTCGGATTAATTGACTTGAGTTTATGCTTGATGATAGGAATATTATTCTCTGCAAATGGCACTATCAATTTCGTATCGTTGCATACCTGTGGAGGAAATGGGTATTGATGTCCGTAAACACGTAAAGCCAGCTCAATGTTTTTGGTGCCTTGTAAACTATCAAGCAAATTCGATAACAGTTTCCTGGCAATTGAAATTTTCATATCACTTTGCCACCGTCCGTACATGCTTTGTGATGCATCGAGCACAAAAAGGATTCTGGTTAAAGGCTGAGGTATTGGATCATCATCCTGAATTTGGGCTGTAATACCCTGACTGATAAAAAGCAAAATTAATGCTGCAAGAAGTGTCTTTATTTTCAATAGTCTAGCGCTTAAATATTGAAACAAATTTCATTTATTAACGTTCACATTCAGAAACTATTATCTTCCTGATTGAAATATGGATCAAAGATAATTTTTTTGGATTAGTGACGACAATTGATTTTTGAATTATATAAACACAGGATTGTTAGGAAAAAGAAGGCAATCCGCTAATAGAGGAAATTACAATTGATATTTTAGCCAATTGAAGTGCGGAATAGTATGGTAAAAAAATATACTTTGAGAGGATCCTTATTTTTATTGATTTTATTCTTCTTCATGTTATTTATGAAGGTTGAGGGATTTGCCAGCCTTCCTGAAAATGATTCTGTTGCAGACAACTGGGTGGATTCGGTTATGTCATCCCTTAATCTCGATGAGATGATTGCCCAGTTGATGATGATCCGAACTTATTCCAATAAGGACAAAGCCTATTACACCAAGATTGAAAACATCATCAAGACTTATAATATTGGTGGGCTCTGCTTTTTTCAGGGCGGACCTGTACGACAGGCTAAACTTACAAATCATTACCAACCAGTTGCAAAGACTCCCTTGCTGATTGCCATTGATGCTGAATGGGGCCTTGGTATGAGGTTAGACAGTACTTTTTCCTTTCCGTTTCAAATGACTATTGGAGCTATAAAGGATAATAACCTGGTGTATGATATGGGTACTGAAATTGCACGACAATTAAAAATGCTGGGCGTTCATATCAATTTTGCTCCCGTTATTGATATTAATAACAATCCTTTAAATCCGGTAATCAACAGCCGGTCGTTTGGCGAAAACCGCAATGATGTTGCCGATAAGGGAATTGCTTACATGAAAGGGCTTCAGGATAATGGGATCATTGCAACAGCCAAACATTTTCCGGGTCATGGAGATACCGATTCCGATTCACATTATACCCTTCCAATTATAAATCAAACAACTGAAAGACTTGACTCACTTGAGCTATATCCTTTTAAGGAACTTATTAATCATGGATTGGGCGGAGTAATGGTCGCTCATTTGTTCGTTCCTGAGTTGGACAGTTCAAAAAATAAACCTACAACCCTTTCGAAACTTGTGGTCACAGATTTGTTAAAAGACAGCCTGAATTTTGAAGGTCTTGTAATTACTGATGCGCTTGACATGAAAGGTGTAACATCTTTTCATCAGCCAGGCGAAATTGAAGTCAAAGCGTTTCTTGCCGGCAATGATATTTTATTACTCCCACAAGATGTAAAAGTTGCTATTTCAGGAATTAAAAAAGCAATTGAGTCAGATATTATAATTGAATCTGACATAGAAGAAAGATGTCGTAAAATTTTAAAATACAAACATATTGCTGGCCTTGATGATTACAGCCCTGTTACAACAGATTCGCTGTACGAAAGATTAAATAATGTCAGAAATGAATTGATCACCAGAAAAATCTATGAATCGGCAATAACAGTTGTTCATAATAATGATGATTTATTACCACTTCGGAATCTGGATACCTTAAAGATCGCCACATTGTCAATCGGTTCACCCGAGATCAACCCTTTTCAAAGCATGTTGAGCAATTATTGTAAAATTGATCATTACAATATCCTTAAAACCTTTTCTGAAAAAAAAGCAGCATCAATACTCAAAAAACTATCAGAATACAATCTTGTAATTACCAGTATCCATAATACAAATATTTATCCGCATAAAAACTTTGGAATTACTGCTCAAAGTATTGATTTCATAAACAAAATCGCCGATAGTAATAAGGTGGTACTTTCATTGTTTGCCAGTCCATACAGCCTGGAACAATTTCCTGATCCTGAAAAACTTGAAGCCATCATTCTGGGTTATCAGGACAACAAAATATCAAATGAAATTGCAGCACAGATTTTAATGGGCAGTGTCGATGCAAGCGGTAATTTGCCTGTTACTACTTCTGATAATTATCCAGTAAAATCAGGTATTCCGATAAATTCAATAAACAGGCTAAAATATACCATACCTGAAGAAGTTGAAATTGCCAGCCAGGATCTATTAAAGATTGATTCAATCGTATTGCATAACATTAAGGAAAGAGCTATTCCGGGTTGCCAGATTTTGATCGCTAAAGAGGGTAAAGTCGTCTATCAGAAATCTTTTGGATATCATACCTACAAAAAAGGAAATTTTGTAAAAAACACCGACCTGTATGATCTCGCTTCCATAACCAAGGTTGCAGCCACAACCCTTTCTATCATGAAACTGCAGGATGAGAAGATGGTGGATATTGACCACAAATTGGTTTGGTACCTGCCCTATCTTAGAGAAACCAATAAAGAGGACATTATTATCCGTGAAATGATGGCACACCAGGCCCGATTGAAACCATGGATCCCTTTTTATTTAAACACCATTATTGATAATAAACTGGACAAAGATCTTTATTCTTCTGTTTTTGATGAAGATCATACAGTAGAAGTTGCCAGGAACCTTTACATCAGTGAAAATTACAAGTATTCGATTTATGATTCAATTGTTACATCAAAGCTGCGGAAGAGGAGAAATTATAAATACAGTGATCTGGGATTTTATTTGCTAAAACAATCCATTGAAAATCTGACAAATCAACCGCTTCAAAAATATGTGGAGGAAAGTTTTTACATACCGCTTGGATTACAAACCATGTGTTTTAATCCGCTTGAGAAGTTTCAACTTAAAAACATTATTCCTACAGAAAAAGACGATTATTTCAGAGATCAATTAATACACGGCTATGTCCATGATCCCGGTGCAGCAATGCTGGGAGGCGTTTCAGGACATGCAGGATTATTTTCCAATGCCAATGATTTGGCTATATTAATGCAAATGTTATTGCAGGGAGGCAGTTATGGTGGAAAGGAATACCTGAACAGCAATACGATATCTCAATTTACAAAGATGCAGTTTCCTTTAAATGAAAACAGGCGTGGTATTGGTTTTGACAAACCCGATCCAAATGAAAGGGATGATGGCCCGACATGTGAAAGCGTTTCTGATTTGAGTTTTGGCCATACCGGTTTTACCGGAACTTATGCATGGGCTGACCCGGAATACAATCTCATCTATATTTTTCTTTCAAACAGGATTCATCCAACAGCAAAAAACACCAAGCTGATCAAAATGAACACCCGTACCGAAATCCAGCAGGTTATTTATGATGCGATTCTAAAGCAACAAGAACCTGAAATAATAGAGAATGAAATCGGAGCTTTAGGGATAGATAAATAATTCGCTTAACAGAATTCCATCATTCTCCATATTCCATCAAATTACTATTTTTGCCCTTTTTATATTTTCAAGCATTCATTAAGAAACATGGTGATTGCAATTTGGATCAACTAACACAATTACATAATGGCGAAAAACAGAAACTCAACATACTGGTGGATATTTTCAATCATATTTACACTTAGCATTGCGTATTATCAAAGAACCACCGGTCCAACATATCCTGTAAGAGGGAAGGTGACTATAGAAAATAATGAATATAAATACAAACTTCTCACATCCAATGACTCTGACAAACCGGCTAAAATAACCATTCAAGGCACTGAAGGGATAACTGGATATATTGAATTCCGAAAGTACAACACTAATGAACCGTGGCAAAAAACACCTCTTTACTTTGAAGATGGAAAATTAATTGGTGAATTACCTCAACAACCGCCTGCAGGTAAATTGACTTATAATGTAACTTTGTTTTCAAGCGATAATTCATATGTGTTAACAGAAGATCCGATTGTCATACGTTTTAAAGGACCGGTTCCTGCATTTGTTTTGCTACCGCATATTCTGTTCATGTTCCTTGCTATGTTGTTTTCAACCAGAACCGGAATTGAAGCAATTAGAAAAGGGAGCAAAACCTATATATACAGTCTGATTACTTTAATACTGTTACTGTGCGGCGGAATGTTCCTGGGACCTGTTGTTCAAAAATATGCATTCGGGGCATTCTGGACCGGCTGGCCATTCGGGCAGGATTTAACCGACAATAAAACCCTTGTAGCATTTTTGGCCTGGATCATAGCTGTAATAAGACTCCGAAAAGACAATACAAAAGGAGGATGGGCTATTGCAGCCGCTATTATTTTATTGCTTGTCTACTTGATCCCGCATAGCATGTTTGGTTCTGAACTGGACTACTCAACCGGAAATATAGGGACCGGTCAATAATCTTTTAATATGCTTACAATTCTCATCATCGGAATTACCGCCATTGTTTCATTTCTGTCTTTTAACAGGAGAGATATTTTTGATAAATTGAAATTCAATGCTTATTACATTCACCAAAGGAAAGAATACTACCGGGTTTTATCATACGGGCTTATCCATGCCGACTGGATGCACCTGCTGGTCAACATGTTTGTTTTATATTCTTTCGGTGATATAGTTGAGCAAGTTTTCAATGCATATTTCGGGTTTAAGGGTAGCATTTATTTTTTACTTCTGTACATCGGTGGTATTGGTTTTTCCACGCTGTTCGATTTTGGTAAATATAAAAATGATATTTACTATAACGCAGTCGGAGCTTCGGGTGCAGTTTCAGCAATTGTTTTCTCAAGCATTATTCTTTACCCTGCTGGGAAGATCTTTTTATTTTTCATTCCCATTGGAATTCCAGCACCTATCTTCGGATTGCTTTACCTTGCTTATTCCGCCTATATGGCAAAAAGAGGCCGGGATAATATTGGGCACAGTGCACATTTTTGGGGAGCAATTTTTGGAGTAGTGTTTACAATTGCCATAAAGCCGGAATTTATTAAATTGTTTTTTGAGCAATTGTTTTAAGCTGCCGGTTAGGGTTTTTTTCCTTTGAACGTAAATCTTCTTCCATAAAAAAACCGGATCACACCAACCTGGTAGTTCATGGATTTCTTCAAATCTTTTCCTGCATTACCTGTGAAATTATCGCTAATGGCAGTAAATCCGGTATACCATTTTTCAGAGTTATATACCAGGGCAAACCTACCGGTAAGCCTTCCTGAAAAGAATGCACCGCTACTATTTTCCGAAATTCCATTTTTGTACTTAACATCATAAGTTTGAAT